>CAYGOK010000005.1:9458-37063 GCA_964351585.1 uncultured Gammaproteobacteria bacterium
CTTCGGCTTTAGTTTCTCGTCGTGACGTAATTATTGTTGCATCAGTTTCTTGTATTTATAATCTTGGTGTGCCGTCTTCATATATTGAATCTTCTTTAGTTTTAGAAAAAGGGAAGCCGCTTACGAGAAATGACTTAATTAAACAGTTAGTCAAAATTCAATTTGAAAGGACGACTGGCAACGTTAGTCGCGGACAGTTTCGTGTTCGTGGTGATGTATTTGAAATTAGGCCGATGTCAGAAAATATTATTTATCGCTTAGAGTTAATTAGTCAAGAGATTTCGGCTATTTCCGTAATTGATAATGTTACCAAAAACATTCTAGAAAATTTAGAAGAGATTGCAATTTTTCCGCCTAAGCATTTTGTTTCGACGCAACCGCAGATTGCCGCTGCTATCAAAAACATTCAAACGGAATTAAAAGACCGCTTAGCGTATTTTAAGAAGGAGGGCTTATTACTTGAGGCTGAACGTATAGAGCGCCGCACTAAATATGATATTGAGATGTTGCGCAGTCTTGGTTATTGTCACGGTATTGAAAATTACTCTCGTCATTTGACTGGTAAGTTGGCGGGAGAAGCGCCTGATTCTTTGTTAGCGTATTTTCCTTGGAAAGATGGTAAACCCGATTTTCTATTAGTGATTGATGAATCGCATATTGCTATTCCGCAAATTAGGGGAATGTATAATGGTGACCAAGCGCGCAAGAAAACTTTAGCCCAGTATGGCTGGCGCCTGCCTTCAGCCCTTGATAATCGACCTTTGAAGTTTAATGAGTTTGAAGCACGTATCGGTCAGGCAATATTTACAACAGCCACTCCGGCTGAATTTGAATTAGAAAAATCTAGCCAGATTGTTGAACAGGTTATTAGGCCAACCGGCTTAGTTGATCCAGAAATTGAAATTCGTCCCGTGTTTAATAAGGAAACTAATTACAGTCAGATTAATGATGTCATGGAAGAAATTAGAAAGATTGCCGATCTGGGCGAACGGGCAATTATTAATACTTTGACCAAGAAGCAGGCAGAAGATTTAAATACTTATTTAAATAGCCAAGGTTTTAAGTCTAATTATTTACATAGTGATATTAAAACCTTAGAGCGTACGGAAATTTTAAAAGATTTTCGCTTAGGGAAGTTTGATGTTTTAATTGGCGTTAATTTACTTCGTGAAGGTTTAGATTTACCGGAAGTAACTTTAGTAGCAATTTTAGATGCTGACAGAGAAGGATTCTTGCGCAGTCAAACTTCTCTCATGCAAACCATGGGCCGCGCCGCTCGTAATGTTAAGGGTAAGATTATTCTTTATGCTGATACAACTACGGCATCGATGAAAAAAGCTATTAGCGAAGCTGAACGTCGTCGTAAGAAGCAATTAAAATATAATAAGGAGCACAATATTACCCCAACCAACATCTCTAAAAAGATTGAAGAATTTTTAGATATGGTTGAGGAATAAATAATATGAAAATAGAATACGAAGCAACATTTACTAATATTGATAAGGAAGAAGTTCGTGCTCGTTTAAAAGAGGTCGGAGCTGTTTTAGTAAAACCTGAATTTTTGATGAAGCGCATTGTTTTTGAATTACCTTCTGGGCATGAGATTCCTGGTGGCTGGTTAAGAGTGCGAGATGAAGGAGATAAGATTTCGATGAGTCTAAAAGTTGTTGATGGGGATAGAATAGAAAGTCAAAAAGAAATTCAACTGATAATCGATAATTTTAATGAGGGCGTTACTTTACTGGAAGCATTAGGCGCGGAAAGAAAGTCTTTTCAGGAAAGTCGTCGTGAGTTATGGTTGTTAGATGACGTAGAGATAACTATTGATGAATGGCCTTACCTTGAGCCTTATGTTGAGGTTGAAGGAAATAACGAAGAGTCCGTTAAAGAAGTCAGTAAAAAAATTGGCTTCGATTACGGTAAGGCATTATTTTGTTCGGTTGATTATTTGTATAATAAAAAATACGGAGTACCACTTCAAACAATTAATCATCATACCAAACTAATAACTTTTAGCGATCCAAATCCGTTTATTGAAATAAATTAATTATGGCAAATAATAATAAGCTTATTGTCCGTGGGGCAAAAATGCATAATTTGAAAAATATTAGCCTAGAAATACCGCATAATAAATTGACGGTTATTTCTGGTGTCTCCGGTAGCGGTAAGTCGTCATTGGCTTTTGATACGATTTTTGCTGAAGGGCAAAGACAGTATGTTGAGTCTTTGTCGCCCTATATGCGCCAATTCTTGGGGCAAAAGAAACCTGCCGATGTCGATGAAATAATCGGTTTAGCGCCATCAATTTCGATTGACCAGAAAGCCTTGTCTCATAACCCGCGCTCGACGGTTGGTACCCTGACAGAAATATATGATTATTTGCGTGTTCTTTATGCGCGCATTGCTGAAGTCTATTGTCCTTTGTGTGGACACAAAATTGAAAAGTTAAGTGCGGATGAAATGGTTGATATTATTAAGAACCGCGGCGAAGAGGATAATTCTAAATACGTTATTATTATGTCGCCGGTTGTGCGCAGTCGCAAAGGCGAATACTATCAGCTTTTATATAATTATCTTGGTTTGGGTTATGCTGAGGCAAGAATTGACGGCAAACTGCATTCGCTACGTGAAAAAATTAAGCTCGCTTCCAAAACTAAACATGATATTGATGTCGTGATTGATAAGGTAATGCTCGATGACACTTCGCGATTAGCAGAAGCCGTGGAAAATGCTTTGGAGTACAGCAAAGGCTTAGTGATTGCTCAGTATCCAGAAGGAACCAGCAAAGAGATGCGAGAATTTCTTTTATCTTCTAATTGGACTTGTCCTAATGATAATTTTTCTTTTCCAGAAGTTGAGCCACGTCTTTTTTCTTTTAATTCGCCGCAAGGCGCTTGCCCGGAGTGTAATGGTTTGGGGAAGAAAAATTTTTTTGGTGCTGAGAATTGCGAAACATGTAAGGGTGCGCGACTTCGCCCTGAGGCGCTGTCAGTTAAATTGGGCGGCAAAAATATTGCGCAAGCTTCGGCCTTGTCCCTTGATAAAGCTCTAGATTTTTTTAATGGATATTATGAAAAGATGACTAAGCGCGAACTAGCGATTGCTGAAAATGTAATTGTTCAGGTTGTTAGTCGTTTGGAATTTCTACTTAAAGTCGGTTTGAATTATCTTTCGTTAAATAGAGAATCTCATACTTTGTCCGGTGGAGAAGCACAGCGTATTCGTTTGTCTTCGCAAATTGGTTCGCATTTGTCCCGAACGATGTATGTGCTTGATGAACCAACAATTGGTTTGCATGAGCGTGATACGGAAAAGTTAATTGAAACTTTGAAGAAATTAAGAGATAAAGATAATACTGTTATTATTGTTGAGCACGACGAACGCACTATTTTAGAGTCTGATTATCTAGTAGACCTTGGTCCCTTAGCCGGTGTTCATGGTGGCGAGGTGACAGCTAGTGGAGAAACTAAATTTTTACTTTCTGGAAAAGATAAAGAGGTAACAAAGAAATCTTTGACCCTACAGTATTTAAGTGGCGAGAGGGAAATAAATATTCCTAGCAAGCGTCGCGAACAGAATCACGGTTCTCTAAAAATCGTAGGCGCTAAAGCTAATAATTTAAAAAATGTAAATGTGGAAATACCACTCGGTCGTCTAGTTGGTATTAGTGGTGTTTCTGGTAGCGGTAAGTCGTCCTTCTTGTATGATGTGCTTTATAAGAATGTCGCACGCATTAAAAATCGCCCTGGTGGTCGGGCTCGCTTAGAAGATGTAACAGATATCAAGGGAACTGATTACATTAATAAAGTTATTGTGATTGATCAGTCGCCGATTGGTCGCACGCCTCGTTCTAATCCAGCGACCTATACAGGAATTTTTACACCGATTCGTGATTTCTTTGCGAGTTTACCAGAAGCGAAAGAAAGGGGTTATGGTATTGGTCGCTTTTCTTTTAATCGTCCTGGGGGTCGCTGTGAATCTTGTCAGGGCGCCGGTGCAAATTTAATTGAGATGCATTTTTTGCCGCCAGTTTTAGTTGAATGTGAAGTTTGTCGTGGTAAGCGTTTTAATCGCGAAACTTTACAGGTAAAATATAAAGGTAAAAATATTGCTGATATTTTAGATTTAACTATTGATGAGGCAATTGAACACTTTGAAGGTAATTATTATATTACCGATAAGCTGCGCGTGCTACAGTCAGTTGGCTTAGGTTATGTTAAGATTGGGCAGAGTGCAACGACTTTGTCCGGCGGAGAAGCGCAGCGTGTTAAAATTGGCAAAGAGTTAACTCATACGCTTGGTAAGCGTACTTTGTATTTACTAGATGAACCGACGACCGGTTTGCATTATCACGATATTGATATGCTTTTAGCGGTTCTAAATAAGTTAGTAGAAAAAGGTAATTCAGTATTAGTAATTGAGCATAATATGCATATGCTCAAGTCTATGGATTATATTATTGACTTAGGGCCTGATGGCGGGGAAAGAGGCGGGCGTTTAGTAGCAGCCGGAGCACCAGAAGATATTGTGCGTGCTAAAGAAAGTTTAACTGGCGAATATCTTAAGCAGTACCTGAAAAAGAAAAAATAAAAGAAAAACCTCATGACGAATCATGAGGCTTGACTACTTTTTTGGTTTTGTTGCTGCGGTGCTGTTATTTTTGCGCGAGAGGCGATCCGGATATAAATATCGGGAGGATTTGCTCTCCTTGTTTTAGCGGTGCAGCTTTTTTCCGGTTTTATCCGGGCTTTTACTTTAGGACTTACTTTGTAAGAACTTCTTATATATTAGTATTTTGCCAAACTTATGTCAATTTAGTTATCCACAAGTGAAAAATAAAGTAATAATAAATTAAAAATGGCAGAAAAACTCAATAAAATTAAAGATATTATTAAAAGCGCACCCAAGCGTCCTGGTGTCTATTTTTGGCTAGGTAAAAATAAAAATGTTTTATATATCGGTAGGGCAACAAGTTTGCGTTCGCGCCTAAGCCAGTACTTGCAAAAGGGAGTGGACGCGCGGATTAGCGAAATGGTTTCTTTAGCAAGTAGCGTCCGCTACGAAGAGACGGAAACCTTGTTAGAGGCGATTATTTTAGAGGCAACTAATATAAAAAAATATTGGCCGAAGTATAATATTGTTGATAGAGATGACCGTTCGTTTATTTATGTTGTAATTCCTAAGAAAGATTTTACTAGACCGATAATTATTCGTGGACATGAATTGAAAAAATTCCCCTCGGGCACAGCGCGAGTCTTTGGTCCATATCAATCATTTTATCTATTACAAAATGCTTTACGCCTGATTCGTCGTGTATTTCCCTATGGCACTTGTCAGGCAAATAGTGGTCGTGCTTGTTTTGATTATCAGATTGGGCTTTGTCCGGGTGGTTGTGTTGGCAAAATCAGTGCGCGCGAGTATAAAAATAATATTGATAATATTAATCTGCTGCTTATAGGTGAAAGGAAAAGATTAATGATAAAGCTGAAGAAAGATAATCCCGAGCAAGCGAAAGCACTTCAACACTTACAAGATGTTTCACTTCTAACTCGCGATGAAGATTTACAAGAAAAAAAAGTTAGTCGCCTCGAAGGTTATGATATTTCTCATCATGCGGGTAAAGAAAGTTATGGCTCTATGGTTGTCTTTGAAAATGGTGAGCCAAATGTTTCTCGGTATCGATTATTTAAAATTAAAGACGCTCCGGCTGGAGACGATGAGCGCGCTTTGCTAGAAGTTCTTGTGCGGCGCTTTAAACATATTGAATGGACACTGCCTGATTTGATTATGATAGACGGTGGTTCGCCACAAATTAGTTTTTTAACACGCGAATTATCCAAACTTAATATTTGTGTTCAACTTGTTGGTATTTCCAAATTAGGCGGTGATAAGCTTGTCTTTTCCGCTAAGACTAAAAAAGAGCAGCGCGAGTTGGCGGAAAATATTAAGGCGACTTTACTCAAACTTCGTGAAGAGGCTCATCGTTTTGCTAATCGCGGACGGAAAGCTGGATTTAGAAATAAAACTATTATAAGGCCGAAGACAAAAGGCTCTATAAAATAAAAAAGCCGCTCTCTAAATAAGGCGGCTTTCTATCTCTACATCAAATGTTTTTAGGCTTCCACTAAATCCTTGATGGTATGATGAAGGAAGTCGGGGAATTTTTCGAAAGAAGTTATTCGACAAGTGGGTAAACCGGCTGCTAAGAATTCTTCATAAGTATTGACTCCGGAAACGACGCCGACAAAATCAATTCGTGGATCAGAATCTTGAGTGGCAGCGTAATCATATTTAACTGTATCACCAAAGTAGACAATATTTCTTGATGATAAGGCTTTCACTCTAGCCCAATTGAATACCGGGCCAAAGACACGACCACTTGGTTTGTGGTGAGGGAAGTGGCTTAAAGTTTGGACATAGTCAAACATGTCAATTGGTAATCCAGTTTGACGCACGACGGCCTCTAAGCTTAAACCAGTTCGACTAGTGAGGATGCCGATAAATAGCCCAAAGTTTTTCAAGCGAATAATCGCATTGGTAAGAGCTGCAGACAATTCAGGAGAATGCAGCTTTTCTTTAGACAAGTAAACATCGCTAGTCTGGAAACTATTTTGCTGCTCATAGGTCGCACCGACTTCTTTGCAGATAAGCTCCCAAAGATTTTTAGCTGGCATGCCCCAGTGCTGTCGAAGAAAATCTGTATCTATCGGCGGTAAGCCGAGCAGGTCAAGATTTTTGTTTACTCGCGCGAATCCTATTTGAGTATTATCCAACAAGGTCCCATCTAGGTCGAAAATAAAAAACTTTTTTTCTTTCATGATTTCTTATTTTATTGTTAATTTACTATTTCTTTCAAGTATCTTATACTAACTAAATAAGTCACTTGTTGTCAATAGTAGTATTGACAAATTCTAGGGCTTTGCTAATATATACGTATAACTAAAGATACCACAGACAGCAAGCAGCCGGGTTCCGGTTATAAGACTCGCCGAGGTAACATCCGCAATTTTTGCGTTTTTTACATCTGTGGTAGCACAGATTTTTTATTTATATGCCAAAAAGCAAAATTCAAAAACAAGATATTTTGGCCAACTTAACTGAAAAAGTTAAGAAGTCAAAATCAGTTGTCTTTGCTGGTTTCAACGCTTTAGGCGTCAAGGATAACGAGGCTCTAAGAGCTAAGTTAAGAGCAGAAAATAGCGAATATTATGTCGCTAAGAAAACCCTTTTAAACCGCGCTTTTAAAGATAGCAATATTGAGGGTTTAAATGCTCGTGGCTTTGACGGCAAAATCGCTACCATTTTCTCCTATGAGGACGAAGTGGCTCCAGCTAAGATTCTAGGAGAATTCCGTAAGGATAAAGAAAAGGCTGATAAGATTTTCTTTCTCGGTGGTATCTTGGAAAATAAATTAATTTCCAAGGAGCAAGTTGAGGCATTGTCTCAATTACCAAGCAAGCAAGAACTTTATGCCAAGTTGGTTGGCTCGATGAATGCTCCGGTTTCTGGTTTCGTTAATGCCTTGGCCGGTAACCTGCGTAACATCGTTGGTGTTCTTAAGGCAATCAGTGAAAAGAAATAAGTAATTAAAATAAATAAATTTAATTTTAAAACTATGAGTGAAGAAAAAAAGGACGTTATTGTCCCGGAGAAATTCCAAAAGTTAGTTAGCGAAATCGAACAGATGAGCGTTCTAGACTTAGCTGAATTAGTTAAGATTTTAGAAGATAAGTTCGGCGTTTCTGCATCTGCTCCAGCTATGATGATGGCTCCAGCTGCTGCAGCTGCTGCTGTTGAAGAGAAGGATAGCTTTGATATTGAATTAACAGAGAGCGGCGCTAATAAGATTGCTGTCATCAAAGTTGTTCGTGAGTTGACTGAGATGGGTCTTAAGGAGGCCAAGGATTTAGTTGATGGCGCTCCTAAGGTTATCAAGGAAGGCGTTAAAAAAGAAGAAGCTGAAGCCATGAAGAAGAAGCTTGAAGAAGCTGGTGGTAAGGTAACTTTGAAATAAGATTTTACATCTTTAGATAAGAAAAAAAGGACCGTCCGAAAGGATGGTCCTTTTTTGTAATAGTACTAAGAGCTACGATTTCTTATCATAATTCTTAAGGTTCTCAACTGATTCTTTTATCAGCTGGCGCAGCTTTACGCTCTGCTCAACTGCGCTTTCCCAGCTATAGCTTTCTTTGTAAAATTCATCTAAATCTAAAGGTTCACCAATAATCATTCGTCCCTTGCGCCCCATATTGATTCTCAAGTTAATTTTTGAGCCATGACTGATTGGCATAATCGGCTGTATGCCTTCTAGCAAGATAGGCACAACATAACGTGGCCGCTCTTTAATTATTGTCAGCGCTGGCCCGATGCGACATTCATTGACTAGACCATTTCTTGTTCTTGTTCCTTCAAAGAAGATAACTAAGTTATCAGTTCTTAGGAGTCGACCAAATAAGCTGACTTGCCATTCTATTTTTCGTCTACTTGTGCCAGTTCTGGAAACCGGCACTGTTTTTAGTGCTCGGAAAAAAACTTTTAAAAAACCGTTATAGTAGAAGTTTTTAATTTCTGGCAAGTTGTAGGCGAGCTTTTCTTGGTGGAAAAAAGCGTCCCAAGGCGTGAGCGTGCCAAGTGCAATCAAAAAAGAATCAATCAGGGTTTGATGGTTGGAGAGAAATAGAATTCCTGGCCCCTTTGGTATATTTTTACGTCCGATAATTTCGATCTTATTGCCAACCCGAAATATCAGGAAGATAATCAGATACATTATTAAGCGTAAAAAATAAACCGAGATTTGATTCCTAAACAAAAAAATCGTCAGGACGATAGCGACAATGACTGGTGAAAAAATTAAGATGAATAGATAGATTAAGCTATAGATTACGAAGTTAAGTAACTTTTTCATCTCATGCTTATTTTTTTAAAAAACTGAAGAAATTTTATTATGTAATCAGCAAAATGTCAAATAAGAATTTATTTCTTTAAATAAGTAGCTCGAAGCCCTTTTTGATATTCGTAGCTACCTAGCTGATGAGAATTTTTTAGATTTATTTCTTTATCCTCACCGTCTTCATTTTTTAGGCCCGATGTTTCAAGAGTTTTCTGAAATAAACCAGCACGGTTAGTTGCTCTACCATGAGACTTGTCGAAGACGACGCCATCATAATCATTTTCCTGGGCAAAGTTATTAACTATATCTTTTATCTTATGATACAGCTTTTTAGCCGAGACCTCAGACACTAAACCGACTGAAGGATTAGGGGCAAAGAGTAAGAATTTTCTATTGCCAGGTTCATTGAGAGTTTTTAGCATAGTGGTGCCGACACAGCGACTTCTATCCTCATCAAATAAAACTAGTTCAAAGTATTCCTTCTCATTCCACATGCTTTGATTTTCAGCCAAGCAAACATCTCCGACCATTCTGGCCAAGAAATTTTCTTTATTTTTACTAAAGTGGGCATGTATTTCTCTTTCTTTCTTCATTTTTTTCTCACTACGAGCATCATCGACTTCAAAGACTTCTTCATACTTTGTCGCCTCTTGTTGAATTTCCTGATAGATTTTTGCTTGAGCCTTTTCTAAATTAACCAGTTGACCCTGTTTGCCAATAGCGGGCGCCAGTTCGGAAGAAATCTTTCCCCAGGTGGTAGAGAAATTATCAAAATCAGCTTCAGAAAAAGATGCAGCGAACTTGTCTGAATTTGCCTTAATGAACTCATTGCCTTGAAAAGTATTTTCCAAGCTCTTTTTAACTTTTTTCTGGATAGTGCCGTCACTTAGTTTCTCGCGCGGAACTAGTTTTAAATCTGACATAATCTTGGCGCCCAGAGTTTGGAATTTTTGGAAAGCAGCCACGTCTTGTTCGGGGCGCAGCAGGTCGCTATCTAAAGAATTCTGGACACCATTTTGGATTTTTTTAATTGTCTCTTTTAAGTTATCACCATATCTTTCTAAGAGCTCATCTAGCATGACATAATTTTTAGTATCCTGGTCTTCTGATTCCTTAACTCTATCTGCGCTAGCAGCCACAAATTGGTCGTAGGAGCCGATTAGCTGATAAGCCATTACAACATTCATTGTGTCACTGTCATAGCCATTTTTATCAAGATAATCCAAAATTTTTCCTTCCAAGGTAGCGCGCTGACTATCTCCTAATTTATCGTCTAAAAACTTTTCTAATTCATCATTACCGGCAATAGCTTTAATGTCGGCTATTCTTTGTTTATAAGTATCCAGTAATTTTTGATTGGGAATTTCGCCTTCTCTTAGCTTATAGCCAGTTAGGCCGTCAACTACAATTTTTTCGCCAGCCCGATTAAATTTCAAATCTTTTAAATCGGCGCTGCGGTCAGTAATTTTGTCAAAATTTTTGTAGGCGTTGTAGTTTCTTTGTGGGTATACTAAACGCAGGGCTGGTTCATAATTAGGTGAATTAGGATCTTGAGGAGTATTTTCAGAAACTTGTTTAGCTTGGCTTTTTATTTCTTCTAATAATTTTGTACGTTCTGTGTCTGGCAGAGTTAGGGCGCGCTTAAGAAAGAGAATAAAAAATTCTTTATCATCAACGCTGCCGCCGAGCTGATCTAAGGATTCACAGAAAATATTTAAGTGTTCTTCGTTGCGACCAATAACTCCTTTTTTATAGATATCAATAAATAGTCCTAGGTTCTTGTTGTTATTTTGACCAATTTGTAGCTTATCAGCATTTTTAACATAGAATGAGTCGGTCGGTAAATTTTTTACATTTTCAAACAAATGTTTATCGATATTATCTCGCCCGTCTTCAATTGCACCATCAAAGTCCGCCCCTGGAAAATTAACATCTAAATCACTTAGAATAAAATACAGTCTTTTTAATGCTTCTTGACCCAGGTCGTTAGCTATTAACTTCTTAATGATTAATTCTTGGTCCTCTTTGCTCAAATTCCTTGGGTCATGACTAATGTTGTCCATTAGCCCTTTTGTATCTTTTAGGCCTGCTTGGAAAAAAGATTCCAAGCAGCCCTTTTCAATAATTGTTTTAGTGCTATTATTTGAGGCAAAAATGGCAAACTGGTTTTCTATTACGAATTCAATTTGAGCAGGCTCTAAATCAAAGCTGTGTAAATTACAAGCGGCTAAATATAACTTATCTCTATCAACTAAAATATCTAGAGTTTTAGAGCCCAGTTTTTTGAAATTTTTTAAGTTACCAAAGACTAATTCATGATAACCTTCTTTAATTAAGAGCTCGGCTGTTTTTTCGTCCGCTGGGTTATATAAATATTGAAGATGACTAGCAAGAATATCGGCACTCCCTTCATTTATCATCTGTACGTATTCTTCTGGACCAGCTTCGGCGCGATAATTTCTTTGCATTAGTAAACAAGTTTGATTTTGCTTGGCTAGTTCTTCTTTTAGTTTATCACGATTAAGCAACCACCTTTGTTCATAAGGTATTCGGTTCATCACCGCTAATGCATGACCAGATTTGATTAAATCAAAAGTTTTTTTCTCATCAGCCTGGCGTCCCTGACCGTAGGGTATTGCTGTCACTAAGTCATCAGTAAACTTATCTCTTTTTTGTTTATATTCTTCTTGGGCTAATTCAGATAAATTAGGGCTTAGATTTTGGTCGCTAATGGCATCTCCTCTTTTTAGAAGCAGGTCGTAAGCTTTTATAAGAGATGATTCATCGCTGATGTTTTTATCTACAAATTCTTTAATGATGTGGTCATCTTCTCCGGGAATTATGGAGAGGGAAGCGCGCTCCAGGAGTTTGAGTGGGTCGGCTTCAGTAAACTTGTCAAATCGATTAAGTGCGCCAGTAATGTTACGGGGAAACATGTCCTTTAGAAAATCGTTACTTAAGCTTTCAAATTTTGGAAAAATTTGTGAGTTATAAATGTCATGACTCATACCGCGTTTAAGCAGCTCATCGGCAACAGAGGCTGGTAAAGAAGAGAAGTTGTAGTAATCTCGCTTTTTGTAAAACTGATCCATGACCCCTAACTTTTCATAAATACTAACGACTTCTGAGTCAAAACCGTTATAGTAAGTTAAATCTTGGCAATCTTTTTTAGAATATAAGCGATGGTTGTGATCCCCCTTGATATAGTCTTTTAGATCGTCATAGTAAAGATTTTTATTATATTCGTTAACAGAAACGTCAAGAATATCATTCTTATCAACCTCAGAATCTTCTTTGTGCTCTTTTTTGATATCATTATCAAAACCCATCGCTAACAAGGCCTTTCGACTAGCATAGACTGATTTTCTCGTAGCATCTTCAGCTAGAGTAGCCTCATTAAGCTTAAGAGCGATAAGGTCTTTTAAGTCGGCGACATCTTTCTCCGGATTACTTAAGGGAGTTTCTTGATATTGTGCTCGAGCATCAATTAATTCTTGTTGCCACTGAGAAATTACTTCTTCGGGCGATGCCTCTTGTCCAATGCTTTTTAGATATTTTGACATGATGTCTGAAGCCAGGCCTAGCTCTTTGTCTAATTTTTCAAAATACTCTCCTGAATCAAGTTGTTCAGGAGAGTCGTTGATAATATTTTCCTCTTGTTGATTAAGGGGTGGGTTCTTTTCAGCGCTGATCATATCATTGCGGAGAAATTACAAACCAAATTTATAAATCTTATCGCCGGACAATAAATAGATTGTGCGACCGGTAGCGTCTAAAGCAAAATCATCTAAACGGGCAAGAGAAGAGAAGACATATTGATTCATGAGGTGACCGTCGTCTTTAGCTAAGATAGCCAAGCGCTTACTATCTTTATCTAGAACATATAATTGTTTGTCGTCTCCTAGGAGCTTACTAGCACTTGCGGCTGGTACTAAGGATTTATTAGTGTAAGGTTCATTCTTGCCTACAAATAAATCCTTTAAGCTACCATCAGAATTTAGGACGTAAACGCGACCATCAACATAAACATCAACTACTTTCGACATATCAACCGCCTCTTTGAGCCAGTCAGTTCTTACTGACATGGTGTTATTAAAATAATAGAGTTGATTTTTGACACGCGAGGCCATGTATAAACGATTATTATAAATACTAAACCCAGAATAAGCATCAGCCTCATTATAATCTTTAAGATTATAAGAAGCTAGGCTGTTGTTACTAGTTGTTAGCTTAATAATCTTGCCCCCGTCTTGATAAAAGATAGCGCCCTTACCATCGCTCTTGCCATTAGTCAGGTTGCTTACTTCTTGTACGGCAATTGTGGTAGGCTCGTTGTCGTCAAGCGCTAATACTTGAATCCCTGAATTTGTCGCACCGTAAATTTTTCCATCAGCAAAAACAAGACTATTTATTCCAAGGCCAGCGACGTCGCGCACTTCTTCTAGATTTTCTAATCTAGTAATTTTCATAATCTTTTCTTCAAGTGGAACAATTGAAGCAGTTAGACGATCGTAAGTCGCTATTTGAAAGTCTTTTTCGCGTGGCATGGTAGATATTAAATTTTTGACATCAGCTAAAACGCGCGAAGCGCCGTCTTCGTCGTTATATAAAAGATGGGAATCTATTAAAGATTCTTTAGATTCAATTTCAGCCACGAGATTATCAAATTTAGCCTGCGCTTCTTGCTTTGCCTTATTGGCCTGAGCAACTAATAAGCTGATTACTAAAACAGCAACAATAATAACTAGTCCAGAAAATAGTACTAGATTTTTTTTGTTTAAAGAGCGCAACCAGTTAATAATTTTTCCGGGTAAAGCTAGCCAGTTATTAGGATTAAGAACGCTAATAATAACTGGTAATACTTTTGATAAACCTTTTAATAAACGACGTGGTCCGTGTTTTAAAGTTATTTTTTGTGCATGCAAGAAAGAGTTAGCGCTAGGTAAATTTAATATTGTTCGCTTGGGTTGTTCATTTCTTGACTCCACTGGCTTATCCTCATTTTCAGGACGAGCGAAGCGTCTAGCTGGTTTAGTTTTTGGTTTTAAATTTTTAAAGAAAGCCTTGATTGATTTAGCTGCCTTAGTAACACTAATTAGGCCGGCTGGTGCTAGCATGTTTTCTGTTCTTTGTTCGGTACGATTTAGTGAAGAGATTGAGTTTTGGGCTGAGCGTGGTAATTCAGCGGCTTCACGAATCTCTTGGCCATCGCTGCCTGTTGTATTTTTTATAATTATTCCCAAGAAGGGGACGAAGTTATTTATTTTTCCGAGAACATTTTTTATTTGTTCGGCTGCGACAATTGGTGGTAATTTAGTAATAATTGACACCATGTCTTGACTGCTTAAATATTCTGGCAAAGATTCGCCGGCAAAAATAAAATATGAGCCAAGCGGAACTTCACCACTGACAACTGAGGCAAAAAGATTGGCACTGGTACTAGTATATTTTTCATCATCCGCTTGTTCAGCAACCTTGGCGTCTGTTTCGACGTTAATGATTTCGTAGCCGTCTTGGCGACGATAGATAAGTAAAGAGCGGTTCTTGCCGTAGCTAGCAAAATGGAGCTGGTTGCCATTTATTAGACCGAGAGTAATGCTGGCTGTTCCAGTATTTAGTTTAATTTTATTTTGAACAAGGAATTCATTTAAATCTTTATTGGTTTTAGCAAGAGCGGCCTCAAAGATATTTTCTGCCTTTAAACCCTCAATTTTTCCAATTAATAAAACCTTTTCGTCGTTATAATAATTATCCTCAAGTCCAGTGATAAGAAAATTTATAATTTTTTCGCCATCCCCTTTCTTGCCAGCGATTTCCGCTAAAACAAAGAGTTTGCCAGCGATTTTTTCTTTTTGTACTTCAGGTTGTGAGATAAAAACAATACTAGCTCCAGAGGTTTTACCTGAGTTTAAAATTATTGGGGCAATTTTGTTATACATAAGCAAAATAACAAGCCGATACCTGGGCTTTTTCTGTTTGACTGTTTACGTGATATATTATACTATAAAAACATAAATAAAGAAATATGTTAAACGCGCTCTTCGGATCAGAAACTAGGGCTAAGATTTTAAATTTGCTCTTGCTTGACCCCGAAAAAAAATATCAACTGCGCCAAATCGCCAAGGAGATTGGAATTACTGCTCCAGCTTTGCGCAAAGAACTGGTTAGCTTGCGTGATTTCGGCTTAGCCAAAGAGGATGGGGAGTTTTGGAGCGCGGATAAAGATTTCATTATCTTTCCTGAGCTTCGTGCTTTAGTAGCTAAAGCGCAAGTACTCTCAAGTCAAAGATTTCTTGATGGCTTGAAAAAAATATCAGAACCAATTTTTCTGGCAATGACCGGTATTTTTACTGGCGACACTTTGGTAAAAACTGATATTTTATTGGTTGGCCCAGTAAAAAAACGACCAATGTTGAAATTGGTGACTGATTTAGAGAAAGATTTGGGCAGAGAAATCAATTTTACAGTTATGGATGAAACTGAATTTTATTATCGCCAAGAGGTGATGGATATTTTTTTGTATAATATTTTAGCTGGTAAGACTATTATTTTAGTTGATAATCGTGAAAGCGGGCAGAATTCTAATTATAAACAATACGAAAATGACAACCCTGAAAGTGATAACTAAAGTAATAAAATATACTTTTTTTGCAACCCTGTTAGTGCTTTTAGTAATTGTGATAACGGCGAGCACTTCTTTTGGGGATTTAAAGGCTGCCGCCGCTAGCGCTCTTGCCGGAAAGACTGCCTTAGAGGCGACAGCTAATGCCGCTTATGGTCGCAACTGGGAAGTGGCTTATGCTCAAAATACTCATGCGCAAGAAAATATTAATCAGGCCTTAGAAAGCTTGGAAAAAGTTAAAAGCCGAGCTGTATTTAGTCGCATTCCAACCTTACGTAGTCAGGTTTTAGATTTAGAGTATCTTCTTAAAACGGCTGATATAGTTAGCCGCTCGCTGGCAGGCGGACTACCGCTAGCTGAAAAATTCGATAATCTTTATTCCGGTAAGGAAAACCATCGTTTTGCTTCGCTTTCCACAGCAGAAAAGGCGGAGTTTTTTAAATTAATTTATGAGTCCGAACCGGAAATAAATGGTTTGCGTGCCAATTTAGAGCTTGCAAAATTGAATTTAGGGAAAATAAATAAAATTGGAGTATTGTATCCAATCTATAATCAAATTAGTGATTTACGATCAGACTTAGACCAGGCTTCTAAGCTTCTTTCTCAAACCGCACCAATTGCTAGCTTACTTCCGGCTTTGGCTGGTTATCCAAGTGAAAGCGAATTTCTAATTATCATGCATAATAATGATGAGCTTCGTCCTAGTGGTGGATTTATTGGCGTCTTTGGATTATTGAAGAGTAGGGATGGTGATATTATTTCTTTAGAAACATCTGATAGCTATCATCTTGATATGCCAGCGGTTGGTAAATGGAAATTAGAGCCACCAATGCCGATTAAAAAATACATGAAGGTAGAGAATTGGTATTTACGTGATGCTAATTGGTCACCTGATTGGCCAACTTCAGCCCGACAAATTCAAGAGATATTTAAAGGCGAAACCAAGGCGGTTGGTCTAACCGCTCCTGATTTTACTGGAGTAATTGGTATTACTCCAGATTTTGTTTCTGATCTTTTAGCCTTAGTTGGTCCAATTGAAGTTAGGGGTGAAACCTATACACCCGATAATTTACAGCCACTTTTACAATACAACGTTGAAGTCGCCTATATGGAGCAAGACATTGCTTCTTGGGATAGAAAAGAAGTGATTAATGAGCTACTAGCAGAGCTAAAGTTACGTTTGTTTGCTCTTGATACGGCAAGTATGCCTGAACTTCTAGATATTTTTAGTGCCAACATGGCGACTAAAGACGTGCAAATTTATTTTAATAATTCGAGTTGGCAATCTTTAGTCTATACTCTTGGGGCTGATGGCGCTGTTAAGCCAGCAACTAGTGATTATTTATTAGTAGTTGATGCTAATCTGGCAGCCTTTAAAAGTGATGCCGTTGTTAAAAAGAAAATTGCTTACGAGGTTAATGAAACCGGCGGGGACTTACAGGCGGGCTTGCGTTTAGATTATAAGCATGAAGGTGGTTTTGATTGGCGCACAACACGTTATCGTAGTTATACTAGAGTTTTTGTGCCACGTGATAGTGAATTAATATCGATTAAAGCTTTAGAAAAAGCCAATTTAGAAGAGGCCTCAATTACATCTTATGATGATGTGGCTCTAGATAAAACCGTTTTTGGTTTTTTCTTCAGCGTCGAACCGGGAACAACTGGTGCTTTGCAGTTGGAATATAGATTACCTAATCAAGTGTTTGATACCTGGCAGCAAAATACGTATTCTTTATTAGCTCAAAAGCAGGCCGGACGTCGTACCGAAAGCTTTACTGCAACTTTAGGCGGAGAATCTTATAGTCGCGATTTAGATAGAGATATAACTATTACTAAATAACTATGCAGACTGAGGCAGAGAAGTATTTAATATCTATCTTAAAAAAAATCATAGCGGCCCTTGCTCATAAAGGCGTAAAGCCAAAGATGATTAATTTAGGAGCGGCCAAGAGCACGATAATCGAAGATTCAATAATTGATGCTGGCGATTTTGTTTGCGATCGCTGTGATATTCAAGAATGTGCCGTGGATAAAGCGTATGTAGGCGAAAGTTTTGTTTGCGCACTTGAAGATATGTCTGAACTTACTGATAATACTTATGATGTTGCCTTTGCTAATTTTGTCTTAGAGCATGTTCATAATCCCGAACAGGCCGCGCATGAAATGGCTCGCATTGTAAAACCGGGCGGGGAATTAGTGCTTAGTTTGTCTAATCCGAAAGCTCCAGAATTTATTTTAGCTAGTCTTACTCCAACCTCCTTTCATCAATTATTTCGTAAAGATGATCATGACGAAGCTTATCCGGTTAAATATGCCTACAAGAGTATTAATAATTATATTAAATTAATGGCGCGGGCTGGCTGGGAACTGAAAGAGAGAAAAAACTTGCCGGCTACCTACAGTTATTTATATCGCTGGCCGATTATTAATCTATTAAGTCAGGCGTATGATAGTCTAATAAATATTTCCAGTATCGCCATTTTAATGGGGCACTCAGTATTACGTTTTTCTAAAATTGACAAAAAATAGAAATTATTATATAATATATTGTCAACTAAGCTTTTAATTCCAGAGTTGACTCTCTGGTTTTTTAGCTCAAAAGACTAATAAATAAGCACATTAACAATAAAAAAATAAGAAATGAAAAAATTATTCATTATTTTTCTGATTTTTGGCTTGGCTTTTTTAGGAGCAAGTTGGATTTTACTTGATGAAATTAATGTTAGTAAAAACCAGCAAACTCTTATTGAGCATGACAAACAATGGTTCGCTGCTAGACAAGGTGTCGCCAGAGTTAGGCCATACCCAGTTAAAACCGCTGCTTATTGGACTAGTCCAGTAATGCAAATTGGAGACGTAGAGCGTCTCGCTAAGCACGATATTGTGATTATTGATTTAGAAAACTTATTTAATAATCGCGAACGTCTGCTTGAGTTAAAACTCTTAAATCCTGAGATTAAGCTGCTAATCTACAGCAATCCAATGGAAATTTTTCTTTCCACTTACAACAATCGCCCTTGGCAAAATAAGATTATTAATGAAATCATTAATCATCGCCAAGAGTGGTTACTAAAAACGATTGGCCGCCGTCAGGATGGTCGACTAGAGGAAAGATATGCTCAGTTCTGGACATTTCCTAATCCGATGACGATGTTGAATATGTCAACTGTGTGCCCGAAAATTAAGGGCGAGACCTATGTTGAGTGGATGGCCAAAAAGATGCGCCAAGAAATTTTATCCGATCCCATTGTGGATGGCTATTTTCAGGATAATGCCACCTGGGAAATTGCTTGGATGTTTACTGATAAACAAGAAAAAGTTGATATCAATGGCGATAAAAGACCAGACCGTGACGAGGTTGTTAATCGCTACTGGGAAAAAGGTATCAGTCAATATTTAAGACTAATTCGTGAGGGTGGTGATCGTTATGGATTTTTTTCTCGCTTGTTTAAAAGACAGCAAAAGGATAATTTTATTATCGTTGGAAACAAAGGCGATTTGCGTTTTCTTAACCAAGTGAGTGGCAAGTTTTTCGAAAAATTTCCTAATGATTATCTTGGAGAAAAGTGGTTGGGCGGCTGGAGACAATGCATTAGTAATGCCAGACAAACTGGACCATACACCATCTTTCAGGCTAATCGCGCCAATATTGATTTTGTTCTAGCTAGCACCATGCTACTAGATAATGTTTATTTGGCTATCGGTCAAGATGATTCTGGTATATTCCCCGAGCTTGAGATTGATTTAGGATCGCCCTTAGGTTCCTTTAAGTACGACCAGCGAGTTTATACCAGGAATTACACCCGAGGAGTCGTAACTGTTTGGCCAGCGGACACAAGGGGTCAGATTTCCAAATTTTAAAAGACAGCGTACTGCCGCTATAGCAGTGTAAATTTTTTCATAGAAAGGTTGGCCGGGAACTGTGGTTTCCGGCCTTTTTTTATTTTGTTTTTTGCGCTATCATTAAATTAAGATATATGGATATTATTATTCTTGTGGTCAGCCTCTTGGGTTTGGCCCTGATTGCTGTTAATCCAAAATTGGGCGTTTATTTAATCGCTGCCAGCCTGCCAGTAATTGGTCGGGATGTTTATATTTATGGTTTAATTATTCCAATTGCTGACTTGGCAGCTCTTTTGACTTTATTAGGATTTTTAATTAATTTAATAGCCCGGTCTTTATTTGCACCCCAAGATAAAACTAAAATTTCCTGGCCACTATTTTTTCCATTTTCCTTATTTTTAGTTGCTAGTGCTATTTCTGTTATTTTCTCCGATAATGTTGCTGATTCTTTATATTACTTTTTGCGCTGGCCAGTATTTTTATATGTGGCTTATATTTTTGTACCAGCCAATATTATTAGAGATACTAAAGTTTTAAAACGTGCGGTTATTTTGGTTTTTTTAAGCTCGATGGCTGTTCTAGCATCTGGGTACCTGTCACTCATTAATCAGGACTGGCAAAATGTTTTTTTCCGCATGCGGTCTTTGTATTTTTTAAAAAGTTATCCCTTCGGTGAGAATCATAATTTAATTGCTGAGTATTTAAATATTGGCGCTTTCTTTGTTTTACTTATTAAGGAATTTTTGAAAGAGGTGCGTCATAAGCGAATTGCCGATGTCTTGTTTTTAATAACTTCGCTTGGTGTAATTTTAACCTTCTCACGAACTGGCTGGATAATTCTTTTTATCCAGACTGCGGTTTATGTTTTTTATCGCTTACGTCATAATCATCAAGAAAAAATGGCCGTAGGAGTTATGGCCCTGCTTGTTGTTGGGTTCTTGTCGCCATTATTTTGGAAGATGAGTATTTTGCAAGATAGTAATGTTAGCTCTACGGAAAATAGACTACTTCTAACTGAGATAGCTGCTAAAGCTTTTGATGAGCGTCCTTTAACCGGATATGGTAGCGGTGAATTTGTTTCTTTGGTCGATGATAATATTCGTTTTCGAGCTAAGTATGGCGCGCCGGTTGATTCCCATGGCGTCTTGCAAAAAGTAGCCGCAGAAAATGGTGTCTTGGGTCTACTGGCTTGGATTTTTCTGTTTATTTACTTAGTGCGTTTTAGTGTTTTAGCAATTAAGAAATACTATCCGCGCATTAAATGGGTTTTACCTTTTGCCCTAGCTTCACTTGGTGGTTTATTTTTTCAACTGTTTAACACCTCTTACTACAAAGGTAAGGTCTGGTTTCCAATTATTTTATTTATTTTAGCGATTAAGTTTTCTGATGAACGTTATGCCAAAAAGCATAAAAATATTACACATCCTACCAAGCTTAGTTAGAGCGGGCGCGGAAAGAGTTGTTTATGATTTAAGTCTGGGTCTTCCTAAAGATAGATTTCAGTCCGGAATTTTATTATTCAAAGATAACGGGGCTGGTGCTGATTGGCGAACAGAACTTGTTGGTCAAGGCGTGAAAATTTTTTCCCTTCGTAAGCGCTGTCTCGTTGATGCGATAAATTTCTGGCAGATTTATCAGGAAATTAAAAAGTTTTCTCCTGACATTGTTCATACTCATCTGGGTGGAGATATTTACGGTCGTTTAGCTGCTAAATTAGCTGGCGTGCCAGTTATTGTTTCTACTGAACATAATCTTAACGTTAGTGAAAGCGGGTTAGCGGCTTATTTTAAAAAAATAACTACTCGCTTTGCAGAAAAAGTATTTGCAGTTTCCCAAGCAGTTAAAGAGGACTGTATTGTGCGTTACAATCTGCCCTTAGAAAAAGTAGAGGTTATATATAATGGTATTGATCTTAACCGCTTCCAGGCCAAACAAAAAGATATTAGCAAGCCCTACGTGATTGGCGCTCTGGGTCGTCTTACAACCCAAAAAGGCTTTAGTGTTTTAATAGAAGCAATTAGTTATATAAAAAATCAGAATATAATTGTAAAAATTGCCGGTCAGGGAGAGCTAAAAAATACTCTTAAAAAACAAATAGCAAAATTAAAACTCGAGTCGAAGGTGGAATTAGTTGGTTTAGTTGAACCGGTGGACTTCTTAAGTAGTATTGATATTTTCGTCGCGCCCTCACTCTGGGAAGGCTTAGGTTTGTCGGCCCTCGAAGCAGGAGCCATGAATAAACCAGTTATTGCTTCCGAGATTGATGGCCTGAGAGAAATAATTAATGATAAAACTGGATTTTTGTTTCCGGCTAGCCAGGCTAAGGAATTAGCCAAACAATTAGATTTTGTTCTAGAAAATTTAGAAGAAGATATAGTTAAGCAAAAGTCTTTATCTTTACAAGCTAAAATTAAAAACGATTTTTCTCTTAAAAAAATGCAAGATGATTACGTGGCTTGGTATGAAAGATTAAGCGTTTAATGACTGAAAATTATGCGTATTCTTCAGGTAAATAAATTCCATTATCCTCGCGGCGGCGCTGACAAGTATTATCTTGATCTTGGCGCGTCTTTAGAAAAAGCTGGTCACGAGGTGGCCTATTTTTCTATGCAGCACCCGAAAAATGTTAGCAGTACTTATGAAAAATATTTTGTTTCTCGAATTAGTTTTAATGAAGGCAGTTTAAGAGATAAGTTACTGACACCAGGGCGGATGATTTATAGCTTAGAGGCTAAGCGGAAATTTAAAAAAATAATTGCTGATTTTCAGCCGGATATTATTCATATTCATAATATTTATCATCAATTATCTCCCTCCATTTTAGACGTTGCTAGACGAGAAAAGATTCCTGTTGTGATGCATTTACATGATTACAAACTAATTTGCCCCAATTACCAATTATTTGCTAATGGAAAAATTTGTGAAGCTTGCAAACCGAATCGTTACTTAGCTTGTGTCAAAAAGCGTTGCTTTAAAAATTCTTTCTTCAAAAGCTTACTTGCTGCCATAGAGATGACAATTCATCATCGTTGGTTAAAGATATATTATCGCAGTATTTCTGTATTTATTGCGCCTAGTGCTTTTATGAAAGCAAAAGTTGCTGAGTTCGGTTGGCCAGCGGATAAAATAAAGGTTATTCTCAATCCTTTTTCTAGTGTCCTAAAAAATGTTAGTGGCACAGCATCGACCGCAAATTATCTTTTATATTTTGGTCGTTTGTCTCCGGAAAAAGGTTTGAAAACTTTAATTGAAGCAGCCGCTTTAACTAATAGTGAGCTTAAGTTTGCCGGTGTTGGTCCAGAAGAAAATAGTCTGCGCTCACTAGCAGAAAGTAAGGGCGTAAAAGCTGAGTTTTTAGGATTTAAAGAAGGCGGGGGGCTAAAGGAAATAATTATTGGGGCTAAGGCCGTAGCATTACCGTCTGTTTGGTATGAAAATATGCCCCTAAGCTTACTGGAAGCTTTAAGTTTAGGTAAACCAGTAATTGCCTCAGAAATTGGAGGCATGCCAGAAGTAATTGTTGATGGAAAAAATGGTTGGCTCTTTAGGCCGGGTGATGCTCATGATTTGGCGGCTAAAATAAAATTATTAACCGAATCTAATTACGAGAGCTTAACACAACTAGCGTCTACTAGCGTGGCAAATTTTGGCCCAGAGGAGAATTTAAGAGCCGTCTTGAGCATTTATACTGAGCTTAAAAAATAAAATATCTACCTATGAAAAAACACCCTTGTCTCCAGGGGTGTTTTTGGTTTTTAGGTTACGGCCACATTTGCTCTTCTTTCTCTAGCTTTAATGGCTAAGAAGAATAAGACGACACCGACAATTAAGAATGATCCAGCAAAGAACCAAGTTGTCCTAATCGAGGTTGCTTGAGCGACAAAACCGGAAACGAGTAACCCTGTAAAAGCGCCGGCTTTAAGAAACATCGAGTCAAGCGATAGTAAGGTTGCCCTTGTTTCTGATTCTAAATGGTCATTAATGAAATCTTGATGCAGTGGTTTTATAATCCCTCGTCCCAGATTATGCAGACTAAAAACTATCAACATTAAATTAGCCCCGGTTATAAACGAACAGGCAATAATTGCTGCCCCGGTAAATACTTGAGGTAAGACTATTGCCGGTAAACCGTTTAGTCCTCCTGTTAAGCGATGAGAAAATTTTGAGCCCAGACTACTTAGAATTGAGCTGGCCATAAAAATAAAACCGAGGTGCAGGGAATTAAATCCGTAATCTGCTTTAAACATTAAGGTCCATTGCATATTAACTGCTTGAACAGAGAATGCGAGCATAGCACCAAAGGCCATTACTAGAAAGAGGTTAGTGTTTTTCACTCCGTAATTCCAGGCATAGTGGAATTGCTGATTAAGGCCGCCACTTGGTTGCTTTTCAAATGAGCTACGGTAATTTTCTTTAATGCGCAAGGCTAATAAAAAGGTAAAAACAGTAAGTAGTGCCGAGGCTAACCACGGCCAGGCAAGATTAAAATTTCCTAAATATGCTCCAAATACCACTCCGGCTACAGTGCCAACGCTTTTAAGTATTGGGGTTATGCGAAAAATTTGAGACTGGAGGTGATGTTCGTTGCGCATTTTTAAAGAATCGACCATCCATGATTCAGCTGCTCCAGAGTAGAAAGTGATACCGGCGGCCAAGATTAATTCAGCAACAATAAATATAGCAAATGAAGGAGCAGAAAAATACACTAAATGACCAATAATCATTAAGCCAAAGCTTATAACGAGGCTACGGTGCCGTCCAAATCTGTCTGCAAAGCTTCCAGTTGGTAGCTCTGCCAAGAAAACCATTGCCATGTAAAAGGCGTTAATGATGTTTATTTGCCAAAGATTCATGCCTCTGTCAGATAAGAAAGGGACGTAAGTTGCAAAAGTGCAAGCAATAGCAGCGGCAGCGCTAATCTCAATTCCGAGATATGCAGCCACGATTGGATTGAATAATAATTTTTTCATAATATTAGATTTTTAAAGTTCATAATTAGTACGTATTTCAATTTTTGAAATTTAAGCATATAGATACAAAACGCCCCCGGCTGTTTGGGCCGAGGGCGCTATTTGCTGGTTGAGAAATTATTTTTCGTCTATTTAGGGAGTGATTATTAAATGATTACCACTAACCCTATCCTTACCAGTTATAACGCCATCGGCTAAGCGATCCTTGACGATGGTCATATATGCAAAAAAGCCGCTTACCCAAGTAAGAGACGGCTGGCAAAGATTATAGTTGTGGTTCATCATTATCCTGTTCATATATTTATACTAAAATATACGTAAAATCTTGATTATTGTTACAGTGTCAACAAAAAACAGGCCAATCTACTAGAGAAAGGCCTGTTTAATAAAGAAGATTGTCTATTATTGAATCTGGAAGGAGATGCTGTAGTGAAGCTTGGAATTAGCGCCACTAGCCTTAATATCGTAACCGCCGGCTCTTTGATTAGGAACCTTCATTATTACAGAGAAGCGTCCATTAGCATCAGAGGTTACAGTAGCAACAGCCTTACCATCAAAGGTTATATCAAGCTGTTCATAAGGCAAGAAGCCGCCACCAGTAAGCATAATGTCCGAATTAACGGCTGCGCTTGGCTTGTCTAATCTAAGATACATATTTTCTACCGGATAACTATCAGCTTCTTCGGTAGCCGCGGTTGACGCAACTTTTTCTAACTTATCGTTTAATACTAAAATGTTAGTATTATTGAAAACAACTACTTTGTCACCACCGTTGTGAACAACTTTAAGACCCATAGCCCAACCAGCATAACCACCAAGGTTACCGGTCCAAGCATAGTCATTAAGCTTCATGTTCTTGTCTAACTTAACAACACCGACGCCATTTGAAAAATAAACATAATCAGTGTGACCGCTAGCCGACATATCAAAACCCTGGAAATCTAAATGTTGGAAGCTTCCTAAAAGCTTACCAGACATATCAAATTTCTTAGCGTAATAATCATCAACTACGTAAATATAACCTGATGCATCTTGATAAGCACGGCGATTACCCTTATCAAACTTAAAGTTTAAAGGAATATTTTTAACCAGAGTTCTGGACTCGCTATCGTAAACCTTTAAAGAGCTATCAGCCTCGTCAATATTTAAAAAGAAGCGACCATAGTCTCCGGAGAGATTATAAGGAGCAGCTTCGTTTTTAAAGTCATGAGCAACTAGAACATTAAGATCAGAATTTAAAACCTTAATACCCTTAGCACTAACAGTCACAATCTTATCGCCGAATTTATCAACGCGGTTATACCATTCCCAGTAACTATTAGTTACTTGTTTGTCTAATGTTAAAACACTGCCGGATACTTGGTATTTATAAACTGTATAATGACTAACTACATAAGCATAGAGCTTATTGTTTTCAACTGACAGCTTAACATCGAAGAACTCTTCGTATTTGTTAAAGCGGGCATTGTAAGGTTTAGTCTTGGAGATTAACTCTAAGTTCTGTCCTTCAACACGGAAAATTTCTAGACTGCCGGTATTAGTCGTGGCAACATAGACTTTGCTTTGATAAGCAATCGCGTCACCAGAGTAATAAGATTTTAAGCGGCTTTTTCCCGGAGTCACAATTAAGAAAAGAGAGACGAGGGAAACTAGGACAACCGCAGAGATTATCCATTTTTTCATATTTTTAGCTTTTTTTAGTTAAATTTTAACTATATTTTAATTTCTTTAAAAACTATATTTTAATAAATATCATCTTATTGTACAGTATATTTCCAAATCTGTCAACTAAGGTTAGGGCAAGGGTATTGACAAATAAAATTAATTGTAGTATGCTAGCAAGATAATTTTTTGATTATATTATTTATGGAGTTTCACGAATTCTTACAACTTATCCGCAAAAAGGCTCAGACCATCTTCACTATTACTTTAGTTGGAGTTATGGTTGTGCTTTTAGCCTCACTTGTTAGACCGCTAAGCTATAGCGTTGAGTCAAGATTACTCGTAGTACAAAACGCTGGCTCAGCTGATGCTTATTCTTTGTCTCGTTCTAACGAATATTTAGGAGGACTTTTAGCTAAAGTTGTTTCTTCTGGCTCTTTTTATGACCAGGTTCGTGGTTCCAAATATAATGTTGATAAAAATTATTTTGCTGGTGACTATAGTCAACAGTTAAAGAAGTGGCAGAAAACAGTAAGCACAGTAACAGATGGTGATACTGGTATTATTGAAGTAGCTGTTTATCATCCTCAAGTATCTGAAGCTAAGAAAATTGCTTTAGCCGTTAATGATATTTTAATTGCTAATAATAAAGATTATCATGGTGGCGAAAATGTGCAAATTAATATTATTGATCAACCTTTAGCTTCAAACTATCCAGTTAAACCAAGTTTATTACTTAACGGCTTAGTTGCTTTAGTTGGATTTTTAATCTTTTCCTTATTTTATATTTATATTTTACCAGAAGAAAGATATAGTGTTTATTTATTTGGCAAAACGACAAAGAAAGAGTCAAAACCTAAACGTTCAATCGCCAAAGCACCAGTTGCGCCAGAATTAGAATATTACGGAACACGCGAGTTTCAGGAGGGATATGAAGCAGAAAATAATTTTATTAAAGTACCAGAAATTTTGACAGAACCGGAAAATGTAAGCGGTAATATGCGCAACATTATTAATCGATAACTTAGTAATTTACATAAGTTAGCAAGCAAGTGATTAAGTGAGTGATTTCTTTTACAATTAAAAACAAAAACACGGGTATGGAGGCCCGAAAAAATGAATGCAAATTTAAAAAGAGTTCTCCCGATTGTAGTGGTTGGGATTTTCGCCCTTTTGTTTCTTGTGCTGTATTTAGTACAGCGTAACAGTAACAGGGCTGATGAGTCTTACGTTGATGTTTACAATGCGCCACCGGCAAGCGTATTACCAGGAAACATTGGTCAGGCCCAAGCTGCCCCTGCTGGTTCGGTGCTATTTTGCATCCGAGTTGACGGACGCGGTGATGGTCATTTGCCAGCCCTAATCGGTGGTGGCGCCAATGCCTACGCCAATGGACAACCTGGCGGTTATAACTGGGGACTACTTCCTAACGCAACCGGCTCCGAAGACTATGGAGTTATGCCTGATGGCACAGTGTTCATTAAAAAGGATTTTTTAATAAATTACATGAACAGCTTCGCTGAATTTATTGGTGAACCCGCCTGGGTGCCAATCAGAATGACTGAAGCTACAGTTAATGGGGAAGCAGCCCTAACCTACAAAATTCCGAATTTTTAAC
>CAYGOK010000005.1:37163-43025 GCA_964351585.1 uncultured Gammaproteobacteria bacterium
GAAGCTACAGTTAATGGGGAAGCAGCCCTAACCTACAAAATTCCGAATTTTTAACGGCTATTAATTTATTATTAGCCAAGAGCCCTGAAGATTTTTTTACTTCAGGGTTTTTTCTTTTTCAAAAGCTTGACAGACTTTGCAAAATATTGACATATCTTAAGAAATAGTGTATACTGCCTAGATAATCTTTTTTGATTATTGCTAAACGAACATTAACAAAAAAATTAAATACAGATGAAGAAACTGATTTTTTTATTGCTGGCATTAGCGATTGCTTTTGGCAGTTTCGGACAGTTCAGGGACAACGTTAACATTTCATTTTTTGCCGGTGGCTATGTTGCCGAAAAGAATGCAAATAACAATGGTGGCTGGTATGGTATGTATGCAGAATACATGCCTATCAAAACCCCTGATGGACTCAACATCGGTTTTTGTGCCGTGGCTTCACAAGTAAGCTTTAAAACTGAAAGTAAGACCTCGATCTACAAAGGATCAAGTACTGATTTCGGCGCTGGCTTAGCAGCTGGTAAATATGTCGAAGTCTTAACTCAATCTCACAGTGGTTATTTTGGGCTTAATTTAATGCTCAAAAAAAGCCAGGACATGGGCGAGGGTCAAGCAGTTGGCACAAATAACGTAGTTGGCTATTATGATGCCAAACAGAAGGATTTAATGCTTTCTGGAGAACTAAACCTAAATTTCCTAAAAACTTTCGGGTTTAGGGAAAATTTATTTCCACGCACACAGCTACGCTTAACAGCGCAGAGACCACTTAACTCCGAGAAGACTTCCTTTTGGAATAATTCTCCGATTAAAGAGTCGGTTATGTGGAACAAATCTGCTTACGGCGTTGAACTGAAGCAGAGTATAGTCCAAATTGGACGAATGAACACTCTACTGGAAACAAAAGTATACAGTGGCTATTATCACTATCAAGGCGATAAGAGTAACTGGATTGCTGTTGGTCCGGAACTAGCTTTAAAAAAGCGTGGTTGGGATGATTTCCTATCGATTTATGCATTATATAAAATGCAAGTCGGAGATTTCACCTCGCATGCTAATGATCGGCAATTTATTATCGGTCTGAACTTTATGCCCTTCAATATTAGATAGGGAAATTCTTGTAAAAAAATATTGTCAAACCAAAAAAAAGAAGAAAATGAGTAGAACAGTACTTATTTGGATTGGGGTAGTGATAGCAATCATTATCCTTGGCGGCATAACCTTCTATGGTTGTGATCGTCAAAATCAAGGAGGGCAAAGGTCCTCAGTATTGAACCGAACTAACAGTTCTAATCCGTGTGCCGATGAGGTGAGGATAGCTCAGTTAGAAGCTGAAGTTGCCAGGTTAAACACCGATCTAGCGGTTTCAAATGAGAAATTAATCGCCTGCTTGGAGTCACAAATTCCGGTAACAAAAACAACCAGCACAGTTGCTAGAAGTGCAGCGCCAGTTGCCAGGACACAAACTACTGCTAAAGCGCCAGCACCTACAGCGACAACACAGAGCATCGTACCGCCATCAACTGGAAATATAAAATCTGGTACTCCTGGTACAGCAAATTTGGATTATCTGCGTCAAGGTGGAGAAATTATCTTTTGCGTTAGAACCAATGGCAGGGAGGACTGCTATTTCCCACACTACGCCATGAATCAAGGCGTGATGTTTTCCAAGGCACCAACGGATAATCAGGTTAAAGGCTACAACTGGAAGGTTGAGCCTACTGAATTTTACGAAGGTGACTACGGAGTTACGCTTGACGGGACTTTTTATGTATCAGATGAAATGATACAAAAATCACTTCAAGCTGGTGGCCTTGCCTTCAACAACCAGGTCGAGATTAAATGCCCTTATACTGGCTGGGCCTTAAAATCAATGACTAAGTCAGGAAATTACTGGGTATTCGCCACTCAGCGGTAAAAAAATGTAAAATTAGCGAAAAAATTAAGCCCCCGGATACTAACAAGTTCCAGGGGTTTTTTATTGACAAAATTAATAATATATGATATAATAAGTTGACAAATAATAATTTTGATAGTATAATATAAGGTTTCCAAAAAATAATTATGAGAACAGCTTTCGTTGGACAAAAAGGTATCCCTACTAAAAGCGGCGGCGTTGATCGCCACGTTGAAAGTTTAGCTATGTTTTTGGCTATGAAAGGGGAAGAAGTGATTGTCTATAACCGTAATGGCTATCTACCAGAAAAGATTAGCAAATGGAAAGGTGTGCGCTTGGTGCATTTACCTTTTATTGATAATAAAAACTTAGCAGCTATTACTCATGGCTTTTTGGCGACGATAGATGCTATTAGAAAGAAAGTTGATATTATCCATTTTCATGGCATCGGACCATCCTTACTATCTTGGATTCCACGCGTTTTTGCGCCAAAGATTAAAGTGGTTGCGACTTTGCACAGTTTTGATTACGGAAATGATAAGTGGGGTGGCTTTGCTAAAACAATGTTACGTTTGGGCGAGAAAATTATGTGCCGCTATGCACATGAAGTAATTGTTCTGACTGATATAATGCGTGATTATTTATGGCAAAGATATAACAGAGAAAGCACGATTATTCCTAATGGCGCCTATATTCATCGCAATGAAGGAACAACCCATCTTTTACCATTTGGTTTAGAGCCAGGAAAATATATTATTAGTGTTTCTAGAATTATTCGCTTGAAAGGTATTCAGTATTTAGTCGAGGCTTTGAAAAATTTACCAGATAACCAAATCAAGTTAGCAATTGTTGGTGAAGGTGAATATAAAGAAGAATTAGAAAAATTAGTTGCTAACGATCCAAGAGTTATCTTTACGGGGAATCAATCTGGTGAAGCCTTGGATCAGTTATATAGTAACGCTGCCTTATTTGTTCAATCTTCGGAAATGGAGGGGTTATCAATCTCCTTATTAGAAGCTTTAGCCCATGGCCTACCTTGTGTTGCTAGTGAGATTAGCGCCAATAGACAAGCCGCTGATGACGCTGCCTTATACTTTGAATCTAAGAATGTAGATATGTTAAGCAAGCGTTTAGTTTACGCCTTAGACAATCCAGTAGAAATGGCCGCCCTTGGAGTTAAGGGAAAAAAACGAGCCGAAGAGGTCTTTGATTGGAGTAAAATTGCCGATAAGACTTTGGCAGTTTATCAAAATAGAAAGTAAGTAAATTTAATATAAGCTTGCTCGTTATTTAAAAATTTCATAGTAATCAAATAAAAATTCGGGTATGGAGGCCCGTTAATCATGGAAAAAATTAAATTTTTCTTAGCTGTCTTATTCGTAGCTATTATCGCTGCAAGTTGTGAACGTGAAGATTTTGAACCACCAATCATCAATGAAGAGGAGGTCGAAATTGCTTCTAATCTGGTTTTGAAATCCGCAAGCGGATTTACTTCTGATTTGGGCGTAATATATGTCCAACAAGGGATTGGCACCGGCATGAAAGTTGAGTCAAAAACTACCTCACTTGTAACAGAGGCCGAATGGACAATTGAAAACACTACTTACAAAAGTGTTCAGATTGCTCATAAATTTACCTCCCTTGGTTCCGTGCCAGTAAGAGTGGTGGCTAAATTTGCTGATGGTAGTACTGAGACCAGAACATTTACTGTTCAGTCCGTGGCTGATATTGGCAAGTCTGACCCGATTCGTTACTTTGTAACCGCTAAAACTGATGGCTCTTGGGATGTATTATTCCTATTTGCCAAAGAAAGACTGCGGCATGCATCGGATAACGTTCTGTATTTCACTGGCTCAGTTGCTGGCTGGCAAAAAACAGTTATCGCTGATACAGAAAAAAATTATATCATCAATACTGATGGAAAACCAGCCAAAACAGCTGACGTCGGTAAGTACATTGGCGTTACTTTAAACCTCAAAACCAGAGGTGAATACAGTATTGCTATAATTCATTCCGGAAGTATCTGGGCTGATTATAGCGGTTCTAATTTTGTTAAAGCTGCAGAACCTGGCCTGGCGCTAATTTGGTTTGATGGCGGGAATATCACCCCACGTGGTGATTCTTACATCGCGGAAAACCTACCTGGTGCTTCGGGTGACGGATTTTTCCGATTTAATCAAACCGGCGACGCTGTTACTGGAAAAGTAACGCTGTACTTTCGACTTGATGGAAATTTTACTACCGCCGCCTTCGTTGCTAGGGAGCTTGATGGCGGCACGTATGGAGCTCCAATTACCATGTATTCCGTGGCTAATTTTCCCGAATGGGGACAAATCGAATTGCCGGTTACGGAAATGCTTGGCAAGGTCTGTGGCTTCCGCTATGGACCTAATAGTTCCACGCCTACCGTATATTCCGGTAACATGAGTAAGAGTTTCTTTTACGACTCTTACTTCAAAAACATCAGAATTTCGATTCTGAAAGTGTAGAAGAAACAGTTCTTTCCTATAAGTTAAAATGTTCAACCTAACAAATAGGTTATATAAAAACCGCTTCTCAAATTGAGGGCGGTTTTTTCTTTGAAAAAATGTAATGATAGTTAGGAATTCTACAGCCAACGTTTATGACGAAAAATAAGAATCATGCCAACAGTTCCAAGAAGCATTACCGCTAGAATTATCCAGAATCCATTATCCATATCTACGAGCGGCATATTAATAGCATTCATGCCAAAAATCGCAGCGAGTAAAGTTAAAGGGAAGACGATGACGGAAAAAACGGTCAAGGTTTTCATGATTGAGTTCATCTGGTTATTAAGAAGCGATTCGTTGGTCGCGTTTAGAACGTCGACCATCTCCTTTTGATTATCAAGGTTTTCCCAGAGACGCTTAGAATCTTCAACTAAAATATTATAGTATTTTTTTATAGCTACCGGATCAACTAAGCTACTTTTCATTTCCGCAAGCTCTTTAAGGATATTTTTGTGATTCTGCATTATCTTGCGAATATTGATAATATTACGACGTAAGAGCAAAATACGTTCAACTGCCTCCTTTTGCTTGCCAGAGAAAATTAATTCTTCAACATGCTGAATTTCAATACTATTATTATCAAGTAGGCGGTAACAGTCATGAATTAACCGCTCTAAAATTTCGTACAACAAAATCGCTGATGACTCTAAAGAGAAAGATAATAGGGAATCAGGGTCCTTTTTTCCGAGATTAAAAAAACTACTTAAAGCAGGTAAGTTGTTGTTATGACAAGTTACTAAAAAACCATGACCAACAAAAAAATCAACCTCACCCGGAATAACTCTCTCATCTTTAATCGTTGGAAAATGTAGGATTAAAAAAAGATACTTAGATGTCTTGAAGACAACCGGTCTTTGGGCGGTAACAGAAGCGGCCGTAGCGCGCAGATGACTCAAGTCAAAATTGAAATTTTTGCGCAGGTAGTTGATTTCGGCCTTGCCGGAGTTAATAATATTAACCCATTGAACACCTGAGCCTTCATTGCGCGGATTATCAATCTTGATAACCTCAATTCTGTCGGATATTTTCCGATAATATTGCATACTTAAATTCTTTGACTAAAGGCTTTTTTTATAATAAAATCAGTATATCCAGATTATAACATATGGCTAATATTTTGGGAATAAAATTAAGTGAATTATCGGCTTTAGAGATACTACAAAAAATTGAAGAATTTTTACAAGGTAGTCAGTCGCGCTACATCGTGACTCCAAATCCCGAAATTATTTTATCTGCTCATGATGATGAGGAGTTTTTTTATATTTTAAACAAAGCCGATTTATCACTAGCCGATGGTTTCGGTTTAAAAATTGCTGGTAAGATATTTGGCGCAAAAATAGAACGGGTTACTGGCGCTGATACTACCTTTGCCTTGCTTGGATATGCCGCTAGAAATAATATCAAGACTGCGGTTATTAATTGGGAAGATGG
>CAYGOK010000006.1:0-35561 GCA_964351585.1 uncultured Gammaproteobacteria bacterium
CAAAATGCCCAAGAAATTAAAAAACTATGAATAATAAAAATTTAAAATTTTTAGCCCCTGGCCACAACGCTTGCTCTGGTTGCGGACAATTATCAGCCGTTCAGGCAGTAATGCGAGGGTTAACGCCCGATACAATTATTGCTAACGCCACTGGCTGCTTAGAGGTAACAACAACGGCTCACCCCCAAAGCTCTTGGGGTCTGCCCTGGATACATTCTTTATTTGAGAATTCTTCAGCAGTTGCGTCAGGCATAAAAGCAGCCTTAAATAAAAAAGGAAACAAGACAACTAAAGTCTTGGTTCAGGCTGGTGATGGCGGTACTTATGATATTGGCCTCGGCTTAATTAGCGGCATGTGGGCGAGAGGCGAAGAAATTCTTTATATTTGTTACGATACTGAATCTTATTCTAATACTGGCATTCAAGCTTCTGGCTCGACACCTTATAAGACTGCGACTAGCACTACTCCCAGCGGACAAGCAAGCTCTGGGTCAACTCAAGGTAAAAAAGATATGCTAGCAATCGCTCTAGCACATAATTTAAAATATGTTGCTCAGTCAGTTGCTGGTTTTCCAGATGATATTACTAGTAAAGTTAAACAAGCACTAGCAACTCCTGGTCCAAGCTATATCCAAATTTTAAGTCCTTGCATTCCGGGTTGGAATATTGGCTATCACGAAGCGGCTTCAATGGGAAAATTGGCCGTTCAAACTGGTTTATACCCTCTACTAGAATATATTGATGGTAAACTAGTTAAATCTAGTATTACCAAAACTTTTAAGGCTAAGTCGGTCAACGAATATTTAAGCACCCAGGGGAGGTTTAAACATTTAACACCAGAAGATCTTGGTTTTATCCAAAAATTGGCTGATGAAAATATTAAAAAATATAAAGTATGAAAAATTTCCCAAAAAAAGCAGTCGCTATCTTTTTAGGAATTTTACTTGCCCAGATCTTTTTTTTAATTCCAACTAGTGCTCAGGCGGCCTGTAGCTGGTTTGCGGAAAAAACTTTTTATCAAGGTGGTGCCGTACAAAAAACCGGTGGCTGCTCTGATATTCATACTAAAGAAGCTGACAATCTTTGTTCAGCGTCAAAACCAAGCTACACGCAAGAGAGTGGCATTGCCACCAATGCTGTTTGTTGTTGCGAAAAAAGTCCAGAAGCCCAAGCAGCTTCAAGTGAAGTTTGCTCCTGGGAAAAACAATCAATTTATTATGACAATGCTACAAAAAAACAAGTAGAAACAACCTGTTCTAGTGGTAAAGAAATTTTTACCGATAGTAATTGTTCTGGAACTAAGCCAACTTATATATCTGATCAGTATACGGCTAATAAAGCGATCTGTTGTTGTCAAAAAAATACTATTTCCAATGCCAGTCAAATAGAGGTTGAGCCCCCTAGATTTCAAATTCCAGAACTGCAAGTAAATTTTGGAGTGAATTTTTCCGCTCCTGTTTGTGAAGTCGCTGACGGTACCTATGAGTGTCGCATTAGTTGGTTAGGAGAATATCTAACAGCAATTTATAATTATGCTTTAAAAATAGGTGGAATTCTGGCAGCAGTAATGCTAATGGCAGGCGGCGTGATGTGGCTTATCTCTGGTGGTGATGCGGGAAAAGTTGGTACAGCTAAAGAAATAATTTCTGGTAGCATCATTGGCTTAGTCCTACTTTTTTCTTCCTATCTTATCTTAAGCCAAATCAATCCAAATTTAGTAGCTATGAGGCCAATAACCTTGGGCTCAATAAGTGGCAAACACATGGATGCCGTTTCTAAAATTAAAGATGGCGGCGCAGCCTCTACTTATGCTCAACAAGGTTGTGCTAGTGATCAGGAATTAAAGGATGGAGTAGCTTTTTATGCCACTGGATATTGTAAACCAGCCTACGAGAACACCGACCGCTTCTTCTGCTTTATTGCGATGAACTGCTCCTGTCCTAATGGTGAAGATACGACTAAAAATTGCGATAAGTGGTTCGGTAAAACATATCCTGGCTATCATCCTTGCAATCAATTCCCTGAAGATACTGATTATTGCGGACGAACTGCTAGCGGGGCTACTCCAGAAATTGGTACAATTGCTGGACCAGCCTGTGATAATCTCCCCCTGGGAAGAAATGTCTGCTTCACAAAAGATGGCAAATCAACAACCTATAAAATTACTGATAGAGGCGGCGGCATTAAAGGTAAGCGTATCGATATTTGGACTGGCGACTGTTCCGACGCTACTAAAGTTTCAGGAGTTGGCACTTTGAAGCTTGACGTTTGCCCAGGTGATACTGGTGCCGGAGGAGGAAGTTGGTAATCAAACAAATTTCATACCAAAAACACCGCTTGATCAGGCGGTGTTTTTTTATTTTAAATATTTAAAATTAATCAATTAGCGACCTCTATCCATAGCTTCATTAGCCAGGCGATCAGCCTCCTTATTTTGTTCGCGCGGGATATGATGAAAAGTAATTTTCTTAAAACCAAGGCTAAGATTATAAACTGCTAAAAACAGTGGCGCTAAATCTTTATTTTTAACCTTGTACTCGCGATTAAGCTGGCGAACAACTAGTTCGCTATCAAGATAGCAGTCAACTTCAGTCGCGCCTAAGCTAACCGCCTTTTGTAAGGCTGAAATTAAGGCTTGATACTCGGCTTGGTTATTAGTAGCAACGCCTAAAAAATTAGATACTTCCGCTACTACCTTTTTATTTTCATTATAAATAATCGCACCCGTTCCAGCTGGGCCAGGATTTCCGCGCGCACCACCATCAGAAAAAATTATCAATTTTTCCATATGCTAAATTATTACTCTTTATTTTTCTCTTCTTGTAAACGTAAATCAATAATCTTTAACTGAGCTTCACGGCGACCATTAAAATCGTTTACCTCTAAATAATAAACCACATCAACCAAGTCACCTGGACGCACGTGTTTATACTGCTCAGCGGCACCAAAGGCTAGCCCCCAAATACCAGATAAACGTATTTTGATATGCTGATTATCAAAGCCCATCATCATTACATCTTCAACTGCTAAACCATAACTAACTAGCCGTGGCTGTTGGTTATTCTGACCAAAAGGTGCCAGTCCACTAATTTGATCAGCTAAAGCAAGGTTTAATTCCGCCGGCTTAAGCTCAGCTTCAATATCTAATTTAGGAACTAGTGATTTGCCAGCCAATGCCTCCTTAACTAAACCTGTTAATTTATTTTTAAAGGCGTTCAAATCTTCTTCTGATTTAGCCGAAAATCCACAAGCCATTGGATGTCCGCCATATTTTTCTAAATGATCAGAACAAGTAGTAATCGCTTCAATTAAATTTAATTCTGGAATAGAGCGACCCGAGCCCTTAAAGGAAACTTTTTTTGGAACCAGTTTTTTCTTGGCAATATCAAATTCCGCTTCTTCAATTAAACGAGTAATAATCAGAGTTGGGCGATAATATTTTTCGGCAATTCGTCCGGCGACTAAACCAATAACACCTTCGTTCCAAACCTCGTCCTCGCCAGCAATACCAATAATAATTTCGGGGATATTATTAGGGTCAATTCGACTTTCTACTTGTTCAGTAATTTCTTTAGTAATTTCTTGGCGACTTTGATTGCGGCGATTTAATTCCTCAGCTAATTCCTGTGCCTCGTCTTCATCAGTGGTTGTCAGGAGGGCGAAGGCGGTATTAGCATGACTTAAACGACTAGCAGCATTTAAACGCGGGGCAATCTGCCAGCCAACATTCCAAGCTTCAATTTTTTTATCAACATTAGCTTTAGCTGAACGCAATAATTCTTTTAAACCTAAGCGCTTTCCCTGGTTTAAAATCTCTAAACCCTTTTTTGTTAATAAGCGATTTTCGCCAAGCAGGCTAACCATGTCAGCAATCGTGCCGACGGCAACTAAATCTAAACTTTTTTCGGCAATCTGCTGTTTCTGATTATCAGGTAAACTAGATTTAAATAGTAGAGCACTAATTAACTTAAATGAAACGCCCACCCCTGCCAAGAATGGACAAGGATAATTATTACGCTTATCAGCGGGATTAATAATTGGACAAGCTGGCAAATCTTTTTCATTTTCCGGCAAAACGTGATGATCAGTAATAATAATATCTAAGCCCTTAGACTTAGCGTAAGCTACCTCTTCTTTATTTCTAATTCCATTATCAACCGTGATAAGCAACTTAAAGCCGGCGTCCAAAATCTGGTTTATTGCCATTTTATTAAGACCATATCCCTCACTAACTCTATCAGGTAAATAAACTTCGGTCTTAGCGTGTAATAGTCTTAACGCTTCTAATAAAATAACTGAGGATGTAACCCCGTCGGCATCATAATCACCATAGACCACAATCGGGCTGCCTTTTTTAATATGGGAAATTATTAAATCAACCGCTACCTCCATGTCTCTAAAAAGAAATGGGCTATAAAAAGCATAGTCAGCGTTTTCCGAAAAAGGGCGAGTTAATGTCGGGTCGAGCTCGCCACTTAAAAAATCTTTAATAGCTGCCTCAGTTGTTAAACCACGATTAAATAACATCTGCAAAAACACCAGATTCAAATCGGGCCGACTGCTGGCAAATTCAGCAGACATCGCTGGCAGTAAGCGCCATTCTTTCATAGTTAAAAATTAAAACCACCAGCCAAGAAAGGCAATAAAACCATCGATAAAGAAACGACAATGGCTATAATCATCCAAAGCGCCTTAATAATTTTTTTCTTTTTCATAGCAAACTATATTATCTCTTTAAAATTTTTACAAAGGTATCTGGCGGAATTTCTACACTTCCCTTGCCAGCAGCCATCATTTTCTTTTTACCTTTCTTCTGCTTTTCCAATAATTTGCGCTTACGTGTTACATCTCCACCATACAACTTAGCGGTAACATCCTTACGCATCGCTGATAATTTTTCAGCAGCAATAACTTTACTGCCTACGGCTGCTTGAATTTTAACAGCAAACATCTGACGTGGTAATGTGTCTTTTAAAATATCAACTACTTCCCGGCCTTGACGATAAGCATCGTCGCGATAAACAATGGTCGCAAGTGATTCAATAATATCTTCGGCTACTAAAATATCCATCTTTACAACATCAGCCGGACGATAATCAAGGTACTCATAATTAATAGAGGCGTAACCAGCAGAAACACTTTTAACCTTATCATAAAAGTCGGTTAAAATCGCTGATAAAGGAATTTCGTAGTGTAAAATTGCGCGACCACCTTCACCTTCAGCTGAAATATACTGGGTATTTTTATAAATACCACGCTTTTCCTGAGAGAGCTTAATAATATTTCCCATGTAATCCTTAGGACTAATAATATCTAGAGAAACCCAAGGCTCTTCAATCTTATCAATTTGTGTCTGGTCAGGTAGACGCTGAGGCGTACGAACAACAATATCCTCGCCATTAGTTTTACGCACCTTGTAAGCAACACTAGGAACAGTCACAATCAAATCTAAATTATATTCCCGACGCAAACGTTCTTGGAAAACCTCTAAATGAAGAAGGCCTAAAAAACCACAGCGAAAACCAAAGCCAAGAGCATCTGATCTTTCTGGTTCATAAGATAAAGCAGCATCATTTAATTTTAATTTCTCCATGGCCTCTCGCAATTCTTTGAAATCATTACCTTCGCGCGGAAAAATTCCGGCAAAAACCATAGGCTTAACTTCTTTATATCCTGGCAAGGGGTCAAGTTTTTCATCTAAAACAGTAGCCGAGCCAGAAGCTAGGGTATCGCCAACGCGACAATCAGATACCTGCTTAAAGCCAGTAACAATATAACCAATTTCTCCCGCCTTGAGTTCATTTTTAGAAACATAACCAGGCTTAAAAACGCCACAATCTAAAACCTCACTCTCTACTTGCATAGAGACTAACTTAATTTTATCTCCTTTACGAATAGCGCCATTAAAAACACGGATGTAAGCAACCACACCTCGATAGGTGTCATATTTGGAATCAAAAATAAGAGAACGAGAAACCTGATGCTTATTATTTATTTCTGGCTCAACCGGAGCTGGTCCACGTTTAATAATTTCATCTAAAACATCAATCACGCCCTCGCCAGTTTTTCCTGAAGTACAAAAAATTTCCTCCTCAGTGCAACCAATAAGTTTCATTATTTCTCTTTTTACCTTCGGAACATCAGCAGCTGGCAAATCAATTTTATTAACAACAGGAATGATAGTCAGGTCTTGCTCTAAAGCTAAATATAAATTAGCTAGCGTCTGCGCCTGAATACCTTGGGTTGAATCTACTAAAAGTAAGGCGGTCTCAACGGCCGCCAAGGAACGAGACACCTCATAAGAGAAGTCTACATGGCCAGGTGTGTCAATCAAATTAAGATTAAAACCTTTATAGGCCATATTAACGGGCGTCAATTTAATGGTAATTCCCCGCTCTCTTTCAATATCCATACCATCAAGGAGCTGGTCTTTCATTTTTCTTTTTTCAACTGTTCCAGTCAACTCTAACATACGGTCAGCCAAAGTGGACTTACCGTGATCAATGTGAGCAATGATGGAAAAATTTCTGATGTTCTTAATATCGGACATACTTTTAAATTACATACCACGCGCTTCTCCTTGGTCTTCAAGTTTAACCTTTTTAAACGGCCAGCGATTCCTTAGGGCCGACATGAGGCCAAAAAACTCTTCACAATCAAGGAGATAGCAAAATAGGCCATAAACCAGAACGCCTATACCGAAGGAGGCGGTTAATTGTACGAAAACTCCGCTAAACTTAGCCATATCTATGAATGGCCAAATGACTACTTTCATAATCTGAGCGGCCAAACCAGCAGCAATAGCGGCAATAATAAACTTCGAAGAAGAGGCTAATATTCCAGCCAGATCTAAGGCTCCCACTTTAACATAAAGCCAAGCCCAGAGCAAGATTAGATTCAAAATATTGGCAGCTGAAAAAGCTAGAGCCAAACCAGCCACTCCCATCGTTTTTCCTAAATAAAATGACAAACCAATATTCACAATAATTGCCACCAAGCCAAAATAGAAAGGAGTGCGTGAATTATGTCGAGCATAATATACCCTAGTTAAAAGCGGGATAGTTGCTTGGGCAAATAGACTAAGCGCAAAAAATCCAAGCGCATCCATTGTCATAAAAGTTGAGCGCCAATCAAAATTACCAGTTCCTAAAACTACACGAATAATTTGAGCACGAAGCGCAACAATTAAAATCGTAGCCGGAATAATAAAAAACAAAATCTGACGAATAGCATTAGAGAAATGCTTAGTTAATTTTTCTTTATTATCAGCACTTTCAGCTAAGGCCGGAAAAGCGGCGATAGCATAAGAAATACCAAAAATGCCTACGGGAAAAGCCTGAAGATTATTAGCAAAATTAAAAGCAGTTAGTGAGCCGCCTGGTAGGCTAGAGGCAATAACCGTAACAACAACTAAATTAATCTGAGAAATCGCAAGACTCATTGTGCGTGGAATCATCATGCGACCAATCTGTCTAGCCGCCTTGTCTTTAAAAGAAAGAAAAAAAGAATAGCTAAAACCAAGCTGGGAAACAGAAGGAATTTGTACCAAGAAATGCAAACCTGCTCCTAAAACAACACCCCAGGCTAAACCAATAATGCCAAGCTGTTCGACAAAATAAATAGCGCCAATAATAATACCGATATTGTAAAATATTGGCGACAAAGAATAAATTAAAAACCGTTTAAAAGACTGAAGAATGCCACCCAAGATGCCAGAAATTCCTAAAAATACAGGCGACAGAAACATAATTCGAGTTAAACGTGCGGTTTCGGCTTGAGCCTCTAAACTAAACCCAGGAGTAATAAGTGCTATTAACTGTGGTGCAAAAATAATACCAATAATAGATAGAGCAACTAAGCCTAAAATTAAAAAATTTAAAATGTTACTGACCAAGAGCCAAGCTTCTTTATTCTTTGTCCTGCCATCGCGACCAAATTTGTCTTTATCTCTCACTAAAGCACTAAAAACGGGAATAAAGCCAGCCGATAACGCGCCCAAAACAACTAGGTTAAAAATTAAGTCTGGAACTCTAAAGGCCGCATAATAAATATCTAATTCTTCACCCGCCCCAAAACGTCCAGCCAAAATACGGTCGCGAATTACCCCTAATAAACGTGAAATCAAAGACGATAAAGCAACCAGGGCGGCGGCCACGGTAATACTGTTAATTGAACGGTTAAAAATTCTCTTAAACATATATCTATCTTAGCTGGTTTTTCAAAATTAGCAAACGGCCAATGTTGGCTAAAGTAACCTCATATCCAGGGTTGACGGCTAACTCTAGGCGAAATTCTTCCTCGGCTGCCTCCAGCTCATTTCGATCAAGATAAATTACTCCTAAATTATTATGAGCCATTTTCTCTTGCGGATTAAGTTCCAGGGCTCGACGATAAGAAGCGGCCGCATCGTCGAGTCTATTTTCAAAATATAACATTGCCCCTAAATTACGGTGCGCGAGCGGCGAACGCGGTGAACGCTCAACTGCAAATTCCCAAAAAGATAATTTATCTTTGAAATTTGGTAAATGGAGAGCTGATAAAATAAAAAATAAAACTAAGACTAAAACAGAAAAAACATTAATTAAACGGCGGACTAAAAGAGGGTGATTAATTATCGAAGATAAGTCGGGCCAGCGAAAATCTTTTAAAATAAAAATTAATCCAAAAAATGGTAAGTAAAGGCGGTGTTCTAATAATAATAAATAATAGAACTCTTCTGGGTTAGGACTAATAAAGGCAGGTAAAGTAAAGGCGATAAACCAAATCAAGCCGAAAGATAGCCAGCCTTTAATAATTAACTTAAATCGGGCAGCGAACGCTATTAGGAGGATAGAAGCAAGTCCATACAAAATAGTTACATCTGCCATCACTGGCATAATCGCCAGATTAAAAGGAAAGAGAAATTTGCCAAAATTAATTATTGCTGCTGGAGAATTATCTAAAACTGCTAGCATGATTGTGAGCAGACTGCCTACATCGCCATCAATCGCCAGGCGACGAAATAAAAACCACAAAATCAAAGAAGCGGCACTACCTAAAACAAACAACCACATATCATTTCGAGACAACTTCTTATCATTTAAAAATAGGTAGTAAAAAGCAAACAGAACAGGCATGACAATTGCGACTTCCTTAGTAAATAGCGCCGCTAGAAAAAATAATGAGCTTCCAGCAAAAGCCTTTACTCGAGGCTTGTCCAGAAAACTAAGAAAACACCAAAAAGAAGAGAGAATAAAAATTGCTAAAATTGAATCATTGCGTCCTGGAATCCAAGCGACAGCCTGAACTAGGGCCGGATGAATAAGAATAAAAAGAGATAACCAAAGAGCGCGTACTTCAGTAGTTTTCAATTTTTTTAAAACTGCATACAGTAAGCAGGCCGCTAAAATATGTAACAGTGCATTCGTTAAATGAAAAAACCAAGGCAAGGTTCCTGAAACTTGCATATCTAACATGAAGGATAGATTCAAAAGCGGGCGATAATAAAAATTCTGCTGTGAAAAGAAAGCATCATCTATAAATAAGCGACCAATATTAGAGACGTCACCAATAATTGAACTGTTTTCTATTAATAAAGCCTGGTCATCAAAATACGAAAAATCAAAAAAGGCTGTCCAGGAATACAGCAGCAAACCGATAAAAATTATGGTTAAATAAGGGTAGCGTTTTTTAAACATACGCGACAAACCAAAAAACTATTTTATTTTTCCAAAAACATATTTCACGGCCACAAAAACTGTATCCAGGCCATATTTTAAACTCCTCCAAAAATTAATCGAAGAGGCTTCCTCAAAATAACGAACTGGCACCGGAATCTCACCAATACGATAATCATGAGCCACAATTTGAAACAACATCTGACTGTCAAACACAAAATCATCAGAATTTTTTTGCCAATTAATATTTTCTAAAACTTCACGTTTATAAGCGCGCATACCAGTATGCCACTCTGATAGATTGCGCCCGCTGGCTAAATTCTCAAACATCGTCAAAGCACGATTGGAAATATATTTATATAATGGCATGCCGCCCGCCAAGGCTTCACGCCGACTTCTAATTCTGGTGCCCAGCATCACATCAAAATAATCATCGGCAATAAACTCAGCAAAATATTTAACTAGCTTGGGGTCATACTGATAATCGGGATGAATCATGGCAACAATATCGGCGCCATGCTCCAGAGCTAAGCGATAGCATGTTTTTTGATTACCCCCATACCCCTTATTCTCGCCATGTTCAAATACAATAATACCAAGTCGCTTCGCCACGGCCACAGTTTCATCATGACTCTTATCATCTACCAAAATTATTTCATCAACCAAGCTCGGCAGATCGGCTACTGTTTTTTCTAAAGTAGCGGCCGCATTATAGGCCGGCAAAACAACAATGATTTTCTTATTTTGATACATAAACAATACGAACATCAACCGCCAGCGGTTTAGTGTCCGTCATTATTAATGGATTAATATCTAACTCTTTAATTTCCGGATAATCATTAGCGAGTTGTGATAGCGCTACTAATATTTTAGCTAAACCATTAAGATCGTATTTCTTTTTACCCCGGGCGCCATCTAAAATTGAAAAGAATGGTAACTCTTTGATTAGATTAAGAGCGCGAGCTTGATCTAAATCAGCAATAGCTAGCTTGGCCTGCTTAAAAACTTCGGCATAAATTCCTCCTAGTCCCAACAAAAGAACTGGACCAAAAGATAGATCACGCTTAATGCCAACAATTAATTCTAGTTTACCCATGGCTTGCGGCTGAACAACTAGATAATTTTCTTGATTAAGAAAAAGCTTAGTCTGTGACTTCAGTAAACTCGTGGCCGCTTTCTGTAGAGAAGCCTCGTCTTTGAGGCCAATAACAACACCATCCTTATCAGTTTTATGTAAAAAACTAGGACCAACCGCTTTTAGAACAACTGGAAAAATTGAGTTTGCTAACTTAGTTTTTCCTGGGTCATATTTAATAGTTTTGCTAGTTGGAATTTTATAATTATGAATGAGTGCTAGTGACTTTAAGTAATCACTACTCATTAAAGCCGGCTTCTTTTTTTGAAAGGCGGAAGGATTTATACGATAGGGCGTTAAAGTCTTAAGCAGACGACTACGCTTAGCTAAATAAGAAATAGCAGCAATAGCTTGTTCAGGGTGATCAAACGAAGGAAGGTTAGCTGAAGACAAGATTTGTTTAGCTTCAGCTACAGCTTGTCCCCCCAAAAAACTAGCAACTATTAAGCGCTTTGGTTCACGCTTAGCAATCATAACTACTACCTTAGCTATTTCCAAGGAATCAGTCGCTGCTTGGGGAGTTAATAAAACTAAAATAGGCTCTTGGCCTCCACCAGCAATAATTTTTTTTAGCGCCTCAGTATAACGCCCTGAATCAGCGTCTCCTAAAATATCTAAGCTAGTAGAAACTTCTAAATTACGCCGCTCGGCTTCATCAGCTGATAGAACTGCCAAGCCGCCAGCATTAGTTAGAACTTTTAATTTCGAAGGGATACTCTGACAGGCGGCTGGAGATTGCAACATAATTAATAAGCCAAATAGGTCTTCTAAATTATCTATCATCACTGCGCCGGCTCTAGCCAGCCCTGCTCTTACTGCGTCTTTTGAACCCGTAAGCGCACCGGTATGAGAACGAGCTAATTCACTGCCCCGCTCACTAGCGCCAGCCTTAAGCACAATTATCGCTTTATGCTTAGAAATCTTGGAAACTAAATCAAGGAAACGCCGACCAGAACGAATGTCTTCTAAATACATCACAATAGCATCAATATCTTTTCTAGTTGAAAGGTATTCAATAAAATCATTCTCATCTAAAACCGTCTTGTTGCCCAAGCTAATAAAACAAGCTAATTCTAAATTTCTAACTTTCAACCAATCAAGCGCTGCACTACCAACCGCACCAGACTGAGATAAAAGAGCGATGCGTCCAGCTGATTTTTTTGTTGTAGATGATTTTTTTGAGGTAACAGATAAGCGTCCAGAAAAACTAGCATTTAAATTTGTTAACCAACTAATAAAGCCTAAACAGTTCGGTCCTAGAATATTCAAATTATATTCCTTAGCCAAAGACTGTAACTCGGCCTCCCTCTTTTTACCCTCACCACCAATTTCTCCAAAGCCAGCACTGATAATTATAATATCCTTAATTCCCAAGCGACCACATTTCTCAATTTCCGATAAAACAAAGGCGGCCGGAATAGCAATCACTACCAAAAGTTGACGACGTTCTCGATTTGAAATAGCCTCAAGACTAGAGTAAGCAGGTAGGCTAGCAATTGTTTTATCCTTTAAATTAATCGGGTAAATAGAACCTGAAAAACCACCTGAAATCAGGTTATCGAGAATCTGGCGGCCAATTTTAGATTTATCGCGTGATGCACCGACAACGGCTATAGCAGCGGGCTGAAAGAAATTTTTTAAATTCATATATTTATTTTCTATTATTGATAAGCGCGACTAGACCAGAAACAATAATTAAGACTACTAGATAATTCAAATTAAAATAAGCTAAAACTGTATTAGGAAAAATCACTTCTAGAATCGCTAAGGTCATTAAAAGACAGGCAAAGAAATAAAAAAATTCACGCGCTAAAATATCGAGAGGTAATTTTTTAATAGAAGTAAATAATTTTTTAACCATAAATACAATTTCTAAAAACCATCATCAAGCCGAAAAATTTTCTGCCACAAATTTCTACCAGCAAATTCTATTTTCACTGATTCAATTTCTAAATAATCTTCTTGACCATTGTCCGTCTTTAACCCTGGCACCGAAATCATAAAATTATATTTCCCTTTTTCTCGATAAACACCTTTAAGTCGAAAAGTTGCCGTGGCTTCGGTAGTTTCTTCGATTGTTATCGCTGGCTCATAATTAGCAATAACATATTGCACGTTATCATCAAGCCTAAAGTAGCGATCAAGTTTAGTAAATTGCGGATTAAACAAACTATCAGCGGACAAGGCAAAAACACCATTATTTTCCAGCACTATATCGTCTTTTTTTAGATTAATCTGGTTAGCCTGACCGCGCTTACCGGCTATAAAATCAAATTGCTCATAAGCAAGATTGAGGTCAAACTGTTTATCAGCAAAACTGAATTTGTGTAGACTTGCTGGTCCCATCGCCTTAACTTGCAAGTAGTTAGCATCAGTAAAAATCTCTATCTCCCGACCATAAGAAACCGGCCAAAATTTATTTGCAAACACAAAACGATTGGTAGAAATATTAAAATTCTTAATAACCATGTCATTGCCAATCTTAAATTCTAAACGATAAACTCCCGGCGATAAATTATCCTTCGTTAAAGTTAAACTTTTCTCCTCTTCCTGGCCGCTAGTAGGCTCTAAATTAGCATCTTCAAAATTAGCTTCTGCAACTATACCACGAGCATCAGTTAGAATAAGTCGCGCCGGATCAGGGGCCTTATCTTGATTTAGATCAACAAAATTAGCCAACAAATTAAATTCAGAACCATCAAGATAAATAAATAGACTATGACTCCCACGTAGAGGAATGTTTACCTGCTTAGCGACCGTAGAAGTATCTTCTTCTGGCCAGGTAAAATTAGGATATAGCGGATAGTTATAAGTCGCGAGACACTCGGTCTCTTTTCCAGGGCAACCAGTTAAACCTCCAGCACTCACATCATCTAAAAATTTATTAATATCTTGATAGTTATTTTTTCTCTGCAATAAAATAACGTCATCACCCTCAACTTTATGCCAAATATGTTCTAGGTTTGATAAAATTGAATTTTCTAAAGGTTGCAGGTCGTAGCGCCAAACTAAATTATCAGCTAAAACACCAGCCTCAATAACAGGGGTGCTACTAGTTAAGTATGAGCGGTAGCGAACAGTTAGTTTAGCCTGGGAAAAGGTACGCGGCGTAAACACTGAAAAATATACTGGATCACCAACTAATCGCGGATATACTCCGCGATTCTCGCTCACTCTTTCTACGGGTGTAAAGTTATAGATAAAACCTTTGCCCGAGCGCAGCCACTTACCATAATCTTTCTCGTAAGTTGCTTCTCCTGCGGGGACAATTTTCAAACATAAAAAAAGAGCACTGATAAATAAAATCAGCGCTATCCAAAATAGACGGATTTTTACTAAAATCGATAAATTTAAAAACTGGCGCGGTGAGAAAATCTTGGCCATATATCTTATATTTTACGCTAAAAACCGAAAAAAACAAAGCACCCTCGGCCTTTACGACTCGAGGGTGCTAATCAACAAAATACTGCGAAAATTCTAATTACTTACTGTACTCAAAACGCTGTTTTTTTCCTTTATAGCCAGTACCAGCCGGGATTAAGCAACCGATGATGACATTTTCCTTTAAGCCTTCAAGATAATCAATCTTTCCGGCAACCGCAGCGTCAATTAAAACGCGAGAAGTTTCTTGGAAGGAAGCAGCTGATAAAAAGCTATCGGTAGTAAGTGAGGCCTTGGTAATACCAAGTAATAATCTTTCGGCTTGAGAAGGTTTCTTAACATCTTTATTGGCCTGGAAGAATACCTCTTCTTCAATTGTTTCGCCAGGTAAAAGATTAGTATCTCCAGAATCAGTAACAAAGAAACGAGAGAACATCTGGCGAGCAATGATTTCAACGTGCTTGTCATTTAAAGGTTGCCCTTGAGAAGAATATACATATTGGATTTCTCTAATAATATACTTCTGAGTTGCTAACTGACCTTTAAGTTTATAGAGCTCACGTAAATCAAGACTGCCTTCGGTTAACTGGGTACCGCGCTCAATAATTTCACCATCTTTAACCAACATCATTGTGCCTTTAAGAATAGAGTGCTCTTTAACTTTTTCTACCTCCTTGGCAACGCTGACATACTTGTCTGTCACATGAGCAATACCAGCCACCTTAGCTTTGACTAAATTACCGCCAACTGAAAATAAATCAGAATTCTTATCAACCTGTTCTCCGTCTTTAGCAATAACCTTAACTTCCAATTTCTTCTTATCCTTAGTAGTTAGCCCTTCAGCTAATTTAATTTCATTAATCTTTTCTGAGAAGTAATATTTATCACTATCTTCACCCTTATAATAAACACTCAAAATCTTGGCCTGTGGATTGTCAACGAGAATTTCCTTGCCATCCTTATCACGGATAGTCTTTTGAGCAAACTCAATCTTTACGCGACCAGCTACATCAGAAATCAAAGCTTTTTTCTTTGGGCTTCTGGCTTCAAAGATTTCTTCAACACGAGGCAAACCTTGGGTGATATCTTCTTGTCCAGCTACACCTCCAGTATGGAAGGTTCTCATAGTAAGCTGCGTTCCTGGTTCACCAATAGACTGAGCAGCAATAATACCAACGGTAGAGCCAATCTTCACCTCCTTATTGAAAGCTAAGTCCCAGCCATAACACTTAGCACAAATACCCTTATGCATATGACAGCTAAGAACGGAACGAATCTGCATTGAGCTAACTGAAGAGGCCTTAATTGCTTTCAAATTATCTTCATCCATGATATCGCCAGCTTTAACAATTACTTTGCCATCCGCATCAACTGCATCTTGAGCTAAATAGCGTCCGATAACTTTCTTATAGAAATCTTCACCAGCTTGTTCAGCGTCGGCCTTATTAATAATTACACCAGTTGTGTCGCCACAATCATCTTCAGTAACAATCACATCTTGAGAAACATCAACTAAACGTCTAGTTAAATAACCAGCGTTAGCGGTTCTAAGAGCAGTATCAGACAAACCTTTACGTACACCGTGAGTGGAGATGAAATATTCCAAAACACCGAAACCTTTTTTGAAATTACCTTTAACCGGTAATTCTAAAATGGCACCAGATGGAGAAGTTACCAAACCTTTCATACCTAAAATCTGCACCGGCTGAGCCCATGAACCACGAGCACCAGAGTCAATCATTGAATACACCGGCAAAATATCATTCAAACCTTTCTTACAAATTTCAGCAACCTTATCCTTAGTATTAGTCCATTCTTCAATAACCTTAGAATAGCGCTCACTTTCAGTTAACAAGCCTTCTTCATACTGCTCTTGGATAGTATCAATCTTTTCATTAGCCGCTTCAATTAAGCGATCCTTTTCTGGTAAAGAAGGTAAGTCACCAAAGCCCCAAGATAAGCCAGACTTAGTAATAAAGGCAAAGCTACGATTCTTTAAGTTATCAATAAAACGAACAGTCTCTTCTTCGCCGTAGATATGCAAACATTCACGAATCATATCTTTTAACTTGCCCTTACCAACAACATCATTAACGAAGCGAAGTTTTTCAGGAAGAATGGAATTAAAAATTAAACGACCAACTGTAGTTTTGAGCATACCGTCTTCACGTTTGACATAAATTGGTTCATGCAAATCAATGAAGTTGTTATCATAAGCCAAATAAGCCTCATCTTCATTATAGAAATGACGAGCTTCTTCTTTTGGTTTATCAGCATAATCCTTGTTAACCAAGGTAATATAATAGGTGCCCCAAACAATATCTTGTCCAGGAGCGATAATCGGATCACCAGTCGCTGGCTTAAGTAAGTTATGAGTAGAAAGCATCAAGTGTTCAGCCTCATGCTTAGCTTCCTTAGTTAAAGGAACGTGAACAGCCATTTGGTCACCATCGAAGTCGGCGTTAAAAGCTGTACAAACTAGAGGATGAATTTGAATCGCCTTACCTTCAATTAATACTGGGCGGAAAGCCTGAATACCGAGACGATGTAAAGTCGGAGCGCGATTAAGTAAAACAAAGGCGCCCTTAACAATTTCTTCTAAAATATCCCAAACCTCATCATGACCAGCCTCAATATAACGAGAAGCACTGCGAACATTATGAACTATTTCCCTCTTAATAAGTTGGGAAATAATAAAGGGCTTGAATAATTCCAAGGCCATAATCTTCGGCAGACCGCATTGATCAAGGTTAAGCTTCGGATTAACAACAATAACAGAGCGACCAGAGTAGTCAACACGCTTACCAAGCAAATTCTGACGGAAACGTCCCTGCTTACCCTTAAGTGTATCAGCCAAAGATTTTAATTGTCTCTTCTGACCAGTAGAAGCGGTTACGGTTTTAGTATGACGGGCAGAGTTATCAATCAAAGCATCAACTGCTTCCTGAAGCATTCTCTTTTCATTGCGACAAATAACTTCTGGAGCATTTAAATCTATTAATTGCCTCAAGCGATTATTACGATTAATAACACGACGGTATAAATCATTTAAATCGGAAGCGGCAAAGCGACCACCATCAAGAGCGACCATCGGGCGCAAATCTGGTGGAACAACCGGCAGAATCGTCATAATCATCCACTCTGGACGGAGGTCGTTATTTTTAAAATTCTTAAGTAGTTTAAGGCGCTTAACTAATTTTTCTTTCTTAGACTCAACCGCATCGGAAAGTTTTTCTTCCAGATTAACAATACTCTTCTCTAGATCAATTTTTTCTAATAACTTTCGAACTGCCTCAGCCCCAATAGAGGCTTCAAAGATGTGACCAAATTTCAAACTCAAAGATTGATACTGCTGCTCAGATAAAATAAGAAGTGGTCTAAGTTCTTTAAGTTCCTTTTGGGTGGAAGAAAAATCCTCATCTAAACGAGCAACCTTATCTTCTTTAGCCTGCAAGGCTTCCTTAATATCAACTGCTTCACCGCCCTGCTCTTTAGATTTCTTAACCAGATTATTATATTCGCTTTCGTATCCCTTTAACTTACTCTTGTATTCAGTCTTAATCTGCAAAATAGCAGCTTCTTTTAAATCTTCATCAACTTCAGTAACAATAAAGCTCGCGTAGTAAATAACTTTTTCTAGAGATTGGATACCAAGGTTAAGCAATAAGCCAATCTTAGAGGATAGGCCGCGCAAAAACCAAATGTGGGTCGCAGGGACCTGCAAAGTAATATGACCAAAGCGTTCGCGTCTAACGATGCTTCTAGTAACTTCAACGCCACATTTATCACAAACTATGCCTTTATAGCGGATTTTCTTATACTTTCCGCAAGCACATTCCCAGTCCTTGGTTGGACCGAAAATCTTTTCACAGAAAAGACCGTCTTTTTCCGGCTTCTGCGTACGATAGTTGATCGTTTCCGGACGAGTGACTTCGCCGTTAGACCAAGCGGAAACCTGATCCGGGCTGGCAAGTTTCAGACGGATAGCGTCGAAATCGCTGGTTTTTATTGGATTCAACATAAGGATATATAGATGCTTTTTAAATTGATTCAAGCTGTGCGCCTAGTTGACGCAGGCAGCGACTTATTATTCGCTCTTACCACCTTCTTCAGATATGGTGGCAATAATTTCTGGCTTTTCGTAATCAAACTTTTCATCCTTAATTGGCTCTTCATCAAGACCAGTAATTACTTCAGAGGCTGGAACTTCATTCTCGCCGCCGAGTAAATCAACGTTGAGACCCAAGCCCTTAAGTTCGCGAATAAGAACGTTGAAAGATTCAGGAACATTCAACTTCTCAATTTCTTCGCCCTTAATAATTGATTCATAGGCCTTACTACGTCCTGGAATATCATCAGACTTAATGGTCAAAATTTCTTGTAAAGTATGGGCAGCGCCGTAACCTTCAAGAGCCCAAACTTCCATTTCTCCAAATCTCTGTCCGCCGAATTGAGCTTTACCGCCTAAAGGCTGTTGAGTGATTAAGGAGTATGGACCAATAGAGCGCTGGTGAATCTTATCTTCAACCATGTGGTTAAGTTTAAGCATGTACTTGTAACCAACCGTAATCTTATGATCATATGGCTGACCAGTCTTACCATCATATAAGAAAATCTTTCCATCTTCTGGTAAACCAGCTTTTTTAAGTTCAGTTTTAATTCTATCTTCATCAATACCATTTAAGGCTGGTGACATTACGCGGTAACCTAGCTTCTTAGCAGCAAAACCAAGATGAGTTTCAAGCAACTGTCCGAGGTTCATACGAGAAATAATACCAAGAGGAGACAAAATAATATCAATTGGAGTGCCATCAGCTAAATAAGGCATATCTTCAACTGGAACAATGCGAGAAATGACACCTTTATTACCATGACGTCCAGACATTTTATCACCGACTTGAATCTTGCGGAGATTAGCAACAGAAACTTGAATTGATTTCAAAACGCCGGCAGAAAGTTTGTCACCTTCTTCGCGAGAGAAAATCTTGATATCAACTACTTTACCGTGTTCACCATGCTCTAAATATAAAGATGAATCACGAACGTCTTTAGCCTTTTCGCCAAAGATAGCACGCAATAACTTTTCTTCAGCTGATAAAGTTGTTTCTCCCTTAGGAGTAATTTTACCAACCAAGATATCACCAGAAGAAACTTCAGCACCGATGCGAATAATACCTTCATCATCAAGATTCTTTAATTTTTCTTCACTGATGTTAGGAATATCATTAGTAACTATTTCTGGACCAAGCTTGGTGTCACGAACATCAATTGTATAATTTTCAATATGGATAGAAGAATAAATATCCTTCTTCACTAAATTTTCAGAAATAATAATAGCGTCTTCATAATTGAAGCCTTCCCAGGTCATGAAAGCAACGAGCACGTTGCGACCCAAGGATAATTCACCGTTATCAATCGCTGGACCATCAGATAAAATTTGACCCTTCTTAACTTTCTCGCCAACTTCAATCGTTGGGTGCTGGTTAATACAAGTTGAAGAGTTGGAACGTAAAAACTTATTAAGATTATAAGTAATTGTCTGCCCCTTCTTGGTTTCAATTTCAATCACACCAGCATCAGCACGAGTAATAAGACCATCTTCATCGGCCACAACGACGTGTCCGCTATCACGAGCCGCTCTTTCTTCCATGCCAGTACCAACAACAGGCGCTTCACTCTTAACAAGTGGAACAGCCTGACGTTGCATGTTCGTTCCCATCAAAGATCTCTGACCATCATTGTGTTCCATGAAGGGAATTAAGGATGTAGCAACAGAAATAATTTGATTAGCGGCTACGCCAACAAAGTCGACTTTGTCGACATCTTCCATGCCAGGTTGACCATGCTTACGAGCTTCATATCTAGATACGAGAAAATAACCATCATTATCAGTCGGAACAGTTGAAGCAATGGTTACATATTTTTCTTCTTCAAAAGCATCAAGATAAACAATTTCATCAGTAACACGTGGACCCTTCTTATCTTTAACTACTTTTCGATATGGGGTTTCTAAGAAACCGTAGCTATTAAGACGGGCATAGCTGGCTAAGTGGCCAACTAAACCGATATTTGGACCTTCAGGAGTAGCAATCGGACAAATACGACCGTAGTGAGTAGCATGTACATCACGAACATCAAAGCCGGCGCGCTCACGAGTCAAACCACCTGGACCCATAGCAGATAAACGACGCTTATGTTCAAGTTCAGCTAAAGGATTAGTTTGATCCATGAATTGGGAAAGCTGAGAAGACATGAAGAATTCTCTAACCACACCAATCACGGGGCGGGCATTAATTAATTTTGAAGGAGTTAAAGTAGCAATGTCTGAAGTAGACATTCTATCTTTAATAATTCTTTCCATGCGGGCTAAACCAACACGGAAACGATTCTGAATTAAACCACCAATCGCACGAACACGACGATTTCCAAGATGATCAATATCATCTTCTGGTTCTTTAGTAATATTTAAACGGATAACTTCTTTAATAATCAAAACTAAATCTTCTTGACGTAAAATTCGGAATTCCTTCTTATTGGAAGGTAAATCAAGATCAAAACGGCGATTTAATTTATAACGTCCAACACGACCGAAATCATAGCGGTCGAAACGGAAGAACATAGAGTGGATAAGCTGACGAGCATTATCAACTGAAGCTAAATCTCCTGGACGAATACGGCGATAGACTTCTTGCAAACCTTCAGCTTCATTCTTGGCAGCGTCTTTTTCAATAGTCGCCTCCATGAAAGTCTTTTCATCGTCGCTCTTTACCAAATCTACATCTTGGAAAGTTTTTATAATTTCTTCATCAGTTTCATAACCAAAAGCACGCAACAAAGAAGTTACGGCAACTTTTCTTTTTCTGTCGATTCTAACCCAAAGCACTTTGCTTGGATCAGTTTCAATTTCTAACCAAGCGCCACGATTAGGAATAATCTTGGCGCCATAACATTTCTTACCCTTAATAAACTCCGCAGTGAACATAACACCGGCGGATCTAATAAGCTGAGAAACAACAACACGCTCAATACCATTAATGATGAAGGTTCCCTTATCAGTCATCAATGGAAAATCACCAAGAAACACTTCTTGGTTAACAGCATGATTGGTCTTCTTATTGAGTAGTCTTGTCTTAACGCGTAAAGGAGCCTCGTAGGTAATATTTTTTTCTCGGCTTTCAATTTCCGAGAATTTGGGCTCATCCAAATAATAATCCTCCAGATACAGTTCTAGATCGCGACCAATAAAATCGGCCACGGGATTTATCTCATCGAAGAGTTCGGCTAAGCCTTCCTTTAAGAACCAATTATAGGAATCCTTTTGGATTTCTATCAGGTCCGGCATAGGCAGGACAGCTTTCTCCTCGAAAAATGATGTGCGCTTGGACATAATGCGTATATAGAGTATTTTTTAAATAAAAGAAAAATAAAGGTCAAAAAAACATAGCCTTTATTTGGATTACTGGTTTTTAACAAAAAAACCCCCAATCCCAATTTGGCTTGAGTTTTAACGTTTATTTAGTTAGCTCTTAGGTTGATAATTCACTTTTTTTGATAAAAAAGTGTAAGCGTACTCTTATGATATGATAAGCGTCTTTATTTGTCAATACACAGCTTGTCCCCAATTGCCTGTTTTAAGGCCTCCCTATCATCCCAGGGTGCCTGAACGCCATTAGCCAAACAAATATACTGCTCTGCTCCTTTGCCGGTTAGGAGAACTATATCATTTTTTTTGGCTAAATATACAGCTTTTTTAATAGCCTCAGCCCGATCAAGGACTTTAAACAAATCTTCACCATTAACCTTCCCAGACATCTCGGCGCCAGCAGCCACCTGATTAATAATCGCCGCTGGATCCTCATCATACGGATCTTCGTTAGTAACAACTACAATATCGGCATTTTCGGCCGCCAAACGTCCCATAATTGGTCGACGCGCTTTATCACGACCACCTCCGGCTGAACCCAGAACATGGATTAGGCGACGATGTGGTAAAACCGAAATAGTATTATAAAGTTTTTCTAGCGCTCGAGGCTCAAAAGAATAATCGACCATAGCAATAAATTCCTGTCCCGCCTCAATAATTTCCATCTTACCGGCTAAGTGTCGAACGCTTTCTAGTCCAATCTTAATTTTTTCAGGAGCTAGTCCCTGATCAACGCCAACACTATAGGCCGCTAAAGCATTATAAGCATTAAAACTACCAAGCAGATTAAGGTGAACGCGCTGACCAGAAACTTCCAATTCTAAACCAGAAGCATCTGACTCTAAAAGTTCACCGCGAAAAAACGCAAATTCTTTAACTGCCGCCTCACTACTAAGACCGGTTAATAAAGCATTTAAATCTGCATCCGGATCAAGCGAATAAGCCGCTTTAGCCTCACTCCAAAAATTTAAAAAGTAACTAGCATGCTCATCATCGCCATTAACGATGATGGTTTTTTTAATACGAGAAAGATCTAGTTTTACTAACCCCTTATTAGTAAGACAAACTTTTTTAGTGCTATCGGCATATTTATTACCGAAACGATGCAGATGAGCAAACAATTTACCCTTAGCTTCTTTATATTTTTCAAAGCTACCATGAGATTCGATATGCTCAGGATATAATCCAGTAAAAACTAGAGTGTCATAATTTATAAAACGATGACGGAATTGTTTGATCCCCTCTGAGGTTGTTTCAATAACTGCATAGCGGCAGCCATTTTTTACCATGCGACTAATCATTTTTTGAATAAAAAAACGACCAGGCATGGTCATCTTTTTATCATTTAACCATTCTTTCTCTCCATCAGAAAAAACTGCAGTTGAAGTAAACCCAGTCTTATAGCCAGCCGCCTCTAGCATCTTCGCAATCATGTAAACAGTAGAAGTTTTTCCAGCAGTGCCAGTCACGCCAATCACGATTAGACGACGACTAGGAAAACCAGAAACAACTGCCGCCGTTAAACTTAATACAAAATGATAAGCAGGCTGCAGTGCAAGAAATAATTTTTTGGGAATTATTTTTTTAAATCTATTCATGTAATTTAACGGGCAAAAAACATTTCATCGTCATCGTCTGGTGGAAATGATTTTTTAGCAGGAGTGGAAGGGTTTTTTGAAGCTGGCTTTTCATCATCATCTTTCTCATCCTCATCATCTTCTGTTGTTTCCTGTTTTTCTTTAATCTCTTCAAGAATTTCATTTTCATCATCAATTACCTCCTCCTCTTCTTGTTCAGTTAAGCTTAGTTCTTCAATAATATCTTCTTCAGAAGATTCTTCCTCGGAATTATCTTCCTCTTCTTCCTCTTCTTCAGCTTCTTCGACCTCTTCTTGAACACCATGACCAAAATCTAAGACACCGTCATCACCCTCCTCTTCTTCAAAATAACTCGCCGGTGCTTTAGCGGCGGAACGATCATGAACAGGCATACCACTAATACCTCCTGAAGCTTCATACTGTTCACGGCTAATCATTACCTCACGTGGCTTCGAGCCATTAGAGGGACCAATAATACCAGCTTCTTCTAACATGTCTAAAATTTTAGCCGCCCGACCATAGCCGATTGATAAACGGCGCTGCAACATTGAAGTTGAGGCTTTGCCAGCCTTAATAATAATATCGCGCGCTTCAGCAAATAACTCATCTTCGTCGCCATGATTACCATCCAGACCAACGCCAGCGACGCCACCGACTTTCTGTCTATCAGTAATTCCCTCCATATATTCAGCTTCGCCACTTTTTTCTTTAATATAATTTACAACATCATTAATTTCATTGTCACTTAAATAAGCGCCCTGAATACGTTTTGGCTTAGATAGTTCTGGGGTGGAAAATAACATATCTCCCTGACCAAGTAATTTCTCGGCACCGGAAGTGTCTAAAATAGTTTTAGAATCAACAAGCGAAGCAACTGAGAAAGCAATACGCGTTGGGATATTGGCCTTAATTAGACCAGTAATAACATCAACGCTTGGTCTCTGGGTTGCTAAGATAAGATGGATGCCAATCGCACGTGACATTTGAGCTAGACGAATAATGGCCGCTTCCATTTCCTTGCCTGCTGTCATCATAAAGTCAGCAAGCTCATCAATAATATAAACAATGTATGGAAGTTTTTCTGAAGCGGTTTGATTGTAGGATTGAATATTTTTCTTTCCTGACTTATTTAAAACATCATAGCGCCTATCCATTTCATTAAGACACCACTTTAAAGAATTAATAGTCTTAGAAACCTCGGTAATAACCGGAGTTAATAAATGAGGAATACCATTATAGGTAGGGAGTTCAACGCGCTTAGGATCAACCATAATAAAACGTAATTCGTCCGGATTATTTTGATATAACAAACTAACAATGATTGCATTCAAGCAAACTGATTTGCCAGAATTAGTCGCACCCGCTACTAGCAAATGCGGCATTCTAGTTAAATCATATAACCAAGAAGTGCCAGCCACGTCTTTTCCTAAAGCAATAAATAAATTATTCTTGCGATTTTTAAAAGCTTCGTCTTCTAGAATTTCCCTTAAACCAACAATTGCCTTGGATTTATTTGGAACTTCGACTCCAACTAGTGACTTTCCAGGGATAGGCGCCTCAATACGAATCGGATGAGCAGCTAAAGCTAGTGACAAATCATTATTCAAAGTAATAATACGAGAAAGCTTAACGCCTTCAGCGGGGCGAAATGAATACTGCGTTACGGTTGGACCAACTTTAGTATCTCCCATCTCAACTTCAATCCCAAACTTATCAAGCGTGCTTTTAATGCGTAAGGCGCCGGCCTCGGTATCGTTGCCAATCGCTTTTGCAAACTTATTATTTAATAACTCCATCGGCAAATCAATTTTAATAGACCGCTTAGGCCAAGTAATTTTTTCTTGAACCTTCTTAGCGTCTTTATACTTAGCCGCTGGTACTTCCATTTCTTCACTCTCTTCAGAAACAATATCAACATCGCGCTTCTGCCAGGCTCCTAAAACTTCTTCGCGTGCTGAAGCAATTAGCTCAGCTTTTTCATCACTTGCTTCAGATAAATCTTCTTCTTGCCCCTTAGAAAACAGCTCATGAAAAAATAAAGCAAACGGCTGAAAGAAACGCGCTAGCCAACTTTCTCGACCAACAATCTTTTCCAAAGAGGTATTAAAAGTTAAAACTAGGGCGATTAAAAGAATGGCAGTTAAAACTATAACTCCTCCCCAAAAACCAAGAGCATAGAAAAACATTCGACTCAAATAATAACCAACATAGCCACCTCCTTCTCCTAGCTTAGCCAAGGCCAACCAATTGTTTTGATTAGTAAAAAAATGAAATAAGGTTTGATAAGAAATAAAAAGTAGCCCAACTCCCAAATAATCATTAAGTCTTAAAGGTGAAGCCTCTTTCTTAATCATGCGCCAGGCCCAATAAAGAATAACAATGGGAAAAAACCATTTGCCAGCTCCAAACGCTAGAGAAAGTTTTTCAGAAACAAATTGTCCGAAGTTGCCAGACAAATCAAAAAGGCCAAGAAGACTAATTGAGCCTAGAGCTAGCAATAAAACAATACCAATACTACGTTTCGCTCTATCATCAAGCTGAAACTCAGGCATTGTTACATAATCTAAAGGGTTCTGATTTTTCTTTTTTCTTCCCATATAATATACATTATATCATAAAACTATTTTCCTTGCGGGCAATCTCTTCTTTCTTCTCAATAAAACTAGAGCGATACTTATCTCGCTCAGAAAAGACGGCTTGCGCCCTTATTAGCAAAACACCATCTTTTAGTTTGTCTAAATCTACTACTAGTTCCTTATGTCCAATAAATTCAGCGAAACCGTAATTACGGATATCGTAAGCGACGCTAATTTCTGGAGTTAAGGCACCAAATGACATCACGCCAACATGAAGCATCATGCCAATAACTAAATCCATTTGGGCGTAGACATACTTTTGTTGACTAGGCTCTAAATCAACTTTCAATAAATTATCAATTTTTAGTTCAGGATAAATATTGTTTTCTCCAGGATGATGTTGAAGGTAATAAATCTGTGCGCCATGTTCTTTAATAAAATAATCAGCCACTTCTTGATAGGCTTTCAAAATATCTTCGCGCCAATGACCAAAACCAAGCCAACCGGAATAGTTTAAATTTAAACCAATGCGAACGCCCTCACCTTTAAGCTTAAGGCTATCTAATAATTCTTCAGTTAAAACTTTTTCTGATAATAAGACAGCCGGATCACCTATAACTTGAATTTTTTCTAGTGGCAAACCATTTTCTCCTAAAAATCTCTGGGTATTAAAATCACGAACACCGACGCCAGTTGCCTTATGAGCTAAAGCTAAAACACTATCAACATTGACTTGCGGCCAAAGTGGCGCATCTACTTCTTTAATATAGCCCAAGCCAAATAAATAAATTGGCTTCTCTATAGAATCAATAACTTGTAAATCAAAAGGTAAAAAATAAGAATAAAAAATTCCACCACCACCAATAAATATCCGGTCGCAATCATTAAGACTTTTTATAACCTCAACGTCATAAACCTTTAGCGTCTCAACGGGAAAATCAATTATCTGACAATCAGAAAAATTTTTTCTTAAGAGCTCTTGCACGGCTAAAACAATAGCGTAGTCTCCTTTATTATTTTGATCCCAGACATGGATATGGGCAATTTTCATCTTAATTATTAGATTAATAAATCGTTCTTAACTCTATTTAGTAACTTTTCTCCGGTGACTGGATCGTTATCATATTTTAAAAACATAAAAATAGCAGTGCGCATCGTCGTCCAGTCATAATACAATTTTATACGTTCTTGAAGCTCAGGCGTCATTGTTAATCCGGCCGCAGATAAATAAGAAGATAAAAATAATTCTTTATACCTACCAGCTAGTGTTGGCTCATTGCTTTTAGAAACTAATTTATATTCGAGTTGCTGCAAGAAAGTTCCTAAATCACGTGCAAAATCACCTAAACAAAAATCGGTAAAATCAATCAAGCCAACCCGACCCTCTCCTGTTTTAATTATATTTTCAGTGTGAGCGTCACCATGAATCAATCTTAAATCCAGAGTTCGACTTAGATATTTTTCTTCTCTTTCAATTAAAGTTTGATAAATTGCGGATAAATCCTTATCAAAGCGACCTTCATAACGAAGCGACATTTCTCTTAAAATGACATCCATACCAGGAACAACGGTTTTAATACGAGAGTTAATCGGATTAAAATTAGCGGCAGTTCCGGCGGGTAGTTGGTGTAAGCGTACAAATAACTCAGCTGCTAGCGGTAAAATCTTTTCAACTTCAACAAAATCTTTAGCTTTAATATAGTAAAGTAAATTTTCACCCTCAATTCCCCGATAAAAGGTCCCGCGAAAATATTCGGAATAAAAAAGCGGATGAGGAATATCAATGTGGCCGCGATTGAAACCATGATTCCAGAGATACTCCATAGCCTGAAAAACGTTATCGCGTGATTCCGTGCTGTGTGCTGAGCAAACTATCATTAGCTTCTTTGTTCCTTCTGGGCTAGTAAAATAAACATCATAACCAACAACGACATGGTATGTAGTCTCCCAAACCATCTTCTTGTAAGGATTAACTTGTACTTTCTCAATTCCGGAAAACGTAGGGTAAAGGGGTAAAATGTTTTCCTTGAAAAGCTCTAAGACATAACTTTCATCAAATAGATGCAACGCCTTGTTCATAATCTTTTTCTCTGGATATAGTCTCACGCAGCGTGGTGCCAATGTTTCCGCCAGTGCTCTTCCCAGACCAATTTTTTTATTTTTAAATAATAATTTTCTGCTTGTAATTTATATTTGCGCGATTTCGGATCATCTAAAGAACGAACCGCCCTAATCATATCTTCTAGGCCACGCTCGATGCCATCTGGACTCCAAGCATAGGGACCAAAACTCTTAGAAAAATCGCGCGCGCTTGCCCACCAAAAAGTACAACTAGCAATGCCGCGCACCAGATGCCAGCGATACCAGCGATAGTTTTTATCGTGCGAAAATTTTTCACCCACCGCTATAGCTAAATTTGTTAACTTCCAAAGCTGGCTATGAATTTTATTCTTCTTATCTCGCCACAAACGAAATGATTGTCCCCTTAAAAGCTCTTGACGACTTGATTCCCAAGAAGAGGTTTCAGGTTTCACAGATATTAAACCTAATTTAGTGGTGGTGGTTAAAAATTGAGTAATAGTTTGCGTTGATAAATTTTTATATTTTACAACCTTCTCCAACTCCGCGCTTGGATCTTCGTGTCGCAAGCCATAAAGCTCGGCATCGGTCGCAGTAATAACGGGGCGACTGTGTCCAGTCTTTTCTTTAGATAGGGAAAAAATTAATTTATCCGGTGGATAAGAATTAGAATAAGCGCGATTTCGAAAAATCACTAATAGTCCACTATTATCATCTAAATAAGCACGACGAAAATCTGGTCGACTCTCTCCGCCGTTAAAAGAAAACTCATCTAAAATAATCCAACGATATCCCAAACTCTTAACTATCTTAGCAACGGCTGGAGAATAAGCCATTTCCGGAAAAAAGAATCCTTTTGGTCTACTCTTCAAACCCAAAAACTTATGCAGAATTTTTTCATTCTCCTTAATTTGGCGTATAACCTCTTTTTCTGGAAGTAGCGGCAAAAGACCATGAAAAGCTGCTGAAGAAACTATTTCTAGACGCCCAGACTCAATAATTTTTTTCAAGCGCAATAAAAAATCTTGCTCACCTTCATCAACCAGGCGCTCCAAAAGACAACCAGTGATATTCCAGGTCATACTTAACTCCTGATTCTCTTCCATTAAACGAAGCAGGCGCAAATAGCTTTTGTCCAGCGCTTGCTTAACGCTAAAAGAATCGATATTTGCGGGCTGATAAAGATGGAGAAAGTTTATCCAAAGCATAGTAAAGATTATTTCTTAACTTTAGTTGTCTTGCGCTGACCGCCTTCTAAGGCTTCTTGGTAAAGCTCAACATATTTTTTAGCAGGAATTTCCCAGCTATTAGACTGTTTCATAACTCGACGAACTAAGCCCTGCCAAACACGCTTATGTTTATAATTTTCTAGGGCACGAATAACGGCAGCGTAAAACATGCTTGGATCTTCGGTTTTGAAAGTAAAACCATTTCCCTGGCGATCACCCGGACTAAAATCTTCAACCGTGTCATAAAGACCGCCAATTTCTCTAACTATCGGGATGCAGCCATATCTCATAGCAATTAGCTGGTTAATGCCACAAGGTTCATGATTGGATGGCAATAAGAAAAAATCACTGGCCGCGTAAAGCAAGGTTTCCATTTTCTGATCAAAAGGCAACCAAACAATTTTATCAGGAAAGCGGCGCTGTAATTTTTTAATCGGTTGTATATATTCTTTACTCCCGTCACCCATAAAAACCAATTGTACGCCTAAGCCCAAGATATCATCCATTACTTTAACTATTAAGTTAAAACCTTTTTGAAAAGTAACGCGTGAAGTTGTGCAAAGCATCGGCACTTGACTGTTTTCTGGCAAGCCAATTTTTTTCTGTAGAAACTTTTTATTAATTGCTTTATAAACAGCGGGGTCATGTTCGTAAACCTTATGAAGAAGAGTGTCTTTTTCTGGATTATAAGTATTGTAGTCAATGCCATTAATAATGCCATGCAATTTTCGGGAACGATTTTTTAAAATCCGATGCAAATCCTGACCAAATTTTTTGGTCATGATTTCCTTACGATACTGCTCACTAACAGTATTGATCAAATCGGCCGACAGGATTGCTCTTTTAGCAAAATTAATATATTCAATGGCCGGATCTTCAATGTGTGGCAAGCGACCACGTCCATAATCCTTTTTCTCCTGAGGAATCTCCCACCAATTATGACCGAATTGAAAAATTAAATTATGAATAGTAAAAATTGTTTTAGTCTTCTTTAGAGTTTTAGAATAACGAAAATCAGTTTTGAGATAGTACGGGACTAAACCTGATTGCCAATCATGGCAATGAATGATATCAACATGACGTTTTAATAAGGACATCAACTTTAAAGCAGCAACATTAAAAACTAGAAAACGTGCATTTTCTCGCTCAGAACCATACAAGCTTTTATGCTTAGAGAAAAATTTCTTACATTCAACAAAATAAACCGGCAAATCTTCCATTAGATAGCCTTGCCAAAAATTAACTTTAACTACTTCCTGGCTATTCAAACGTAAATTAACATCCTGAAAAATTAACTTTAAATTACGTTCCTTCTTGCTTATTACCTTACCATAAAGTGGAGTGATAATTGAAACATCGTGTCCAAGACGACGCAAGGCTTTTGGTAGGCTACGCGCAACATCTCCAAGTCCGCCCGTTTTAGAAAATGGCGCAACTTCAGAAACAATATGAACGATTTTTAACTTTTTAGTCTTAGGCATATTTCATTTTTCATTTTTTCAAATATGAACACGAATTCAAAGCACAAATAGCAACTGCTAGAGCATCGGCCGCATCATCTGGTTGTGGCAACTTATCAAGTTTAAGAATCATTTTAACCATCTTTTGCACCTGGGCTTTACTCGCTTTTCCGTATGAAGACACTGCTTGCTTAACCTGAGAGGGTGTAAATTCAACAATTGGTAATTTATTGTTAGCAAGCGCTAGTAAAGCGACGCCGCGCGCCTGACCAACAATTAGCGCTGTTCTCACATTTTTATTGAAGAAAAGCTGTTCTACGGCAGTAAATTGGGGTTTATATTTTTTTATAATTTTATCCAACTCAGTATAGAGAGTAGTTAGACGATTAGGCAAGCTCTGTGTTGACAGGGTTTTAATAGTTCCGTAAACAAGGCAGGATATTTTTCCTGATTCTTCAGATATAATCCCATAACCAGTGTCAGCAATACCAGGATCTATTCCTAAAACTATTTTAGGCATCTTAATAAAATTAATTTATAGCAGATTGGTGTAATAATCATTAACATCTTCATTATCCTCAAGCTCTTCCATGAACTTATCTATCTTTGGTTGTTCAGCTTCAGGCAAAGAAGTCTTTTCCTTAGCAACGTATTCTATTTCTGCGTTTTCAATCTTTAGGCCCTTGCCTTCTAAGAATTCTTTAACGGTCTGCAAATCTTTAATGTCAGTGTAGACAATAATTCCTTCATCCTCTTTAGCAAAATCTTCGATTCCCTTGTCAATTAATTCTAACTCCAATTCTTCGTTACTTAAATGTTTTGCCTTAATCTCATCCTGAGGAATACTAATAACTCCTAGCTGGCGAAAATTCCACATCACCGCCCCGAAGGCGCCGCCATTTTTAGTAAATAAATGACGAACAGTCGAGCCACTGCGGTTCTTATTTTCCGTCAAACACTTAACAATAACCTGAACGCCGGGCGGCACAATACCTTCATAATATAATTCTTCAACTTGATCACCACCCAGCTCACCGGTTCCCTTTTTAATCGCGCGCTCAATATTATCTTTAGGCATGTTGGCTGACCGCGCTTTATCAACTGCCGCCCTCAAGGCTGGATTGTTTTCCGGGTCGCCACCCTTTTTAGCGGCGATAGATATGACGTTAGCAAATTTTGTAAAAATTGCGCCACGCTTAGCATCAACGATAGCTTTTTGGCGGTGGGTCGTTGCCCATTTAGAGTGTCCGGACATAAGGATATCAAAATTAGGTATAATTTAGATAAAGTTAAGAAGCCGGATGAAGCGATTTCCAGCTAACCCTAGCTTAACGTAAATTGAAATAAAAATCAAGATGAATTATAATGAAAATATAATAAAATAAAGCAAAATTATGAATACTAAGCACTTGCCAAATCTTGATGTTAGCTTAATGGCTGCCTTAGATTTTTTTAGCAAAAATATACCCAACCCGCTCAAATTAGAAAAAGGCTGCATGCCTTTCGTTATTGGCAGTGGCAATGCTTATAACACCGGCAAAATTATCTTTTCTAGTCGACCAGCTGTCTTCGCCAATGAAAGTAACTTCCACCAAAAATTAAAGACCTATAATAAATTAGTAAAGACCGGGGTAATTTCCAAGGCTTTGATAATTTCTGCTTCAGGAGAAAAAGATGCTACCTGGGAAGTTAAAGCCGCCAAAAAACAAGGGTTAAAAACTATTATCATGACTTGTAACAGTAGTTCAAGTGGGGCTAAAGAGGCTGACTTGGTAATGACATGCCGTAAATTACCAGAACCACAGACTTATAATATTTCCACCTACCTAGGCATGATTATCTCGGCCACAGGCGAGAAGGCAAAGGATATTAAAAGTTTTATAAAAAAAATTCGTCTCCCCAAGGGTTTCGCAAAATATACTGCCTACTCTTTTATCTTGCCCGATGAATATGCTGAGGTTGTGCCGATGTTAGATATTAAAAAGCATGAACTATTTGGTCCACACTTATCAATCCGCTCATTTACTTATGGTGACGCCCGTCATGCTAAGTTTGTGATGCCCTGGGAAAAAGAATTAGTTATTAGTTTTGGAGAAAATAAATATTTTGGTGAAGCAAAACACCGCTTGGAAATAAAAATGCCTAAAGAATACGACGCTGGATTAATAATGGCTTTAGCTTATTATTTAATCGGCAAGATTCAAGAAGCAAAGCCTCCTTACTATAAAAAGTCTGTGGCCAGCTACTGTTTAAATGGGCCAAAAGCTTATGGCAAGAAAGAACCATTTGAAATTGTTGTTCCAGGGAATTAATTATCTCAGACAAAAAAATACTATAAAAAAAGCTATCAAATAAAGATAGCTTTTTTGTAAATAAAAATTTATTTCTTGCCTTGTTTTTTAACTTTATCAATCGCTGCCTCCAAAGTCTTTTGATCAGCCAAGTAATAATGTCTAATTGGTTTAAATTTTTTATCTAACTCATAAACCAAAGGGATGCCTGTAGGAATATTTACCTCAGAAATAGCAGTAGCGGAAATTTTATCAAGATACTTTATAATCGCGCGCAAACTATTGCCACTAGCAGAAACTATTATTTTTTTTCCAGCTTTAAGCTCGGGAATAATATTATTTTTCCAAAAAGGAACAGCGCGTTCGACAACGTCTTTCAGGCTTTCCGTTTCTGGCACAGGAATGCCAACATAAAGAGAGTCTCCTTTCTGATTAAAAGGATTCTTTTTATCAATTTTTGGAGGACGAACACTATAACTACGACGCCAAATTAAAACTTGCTTCTCCCCAAATTTTTCTACCATTTCTTTTTTATTCAATCCTTGTAAATTACCATAATGTCTTTCATTAAGACGCCAATCGTAAATAATTTGCGGTCTTTTGCCACCTAGTTCTTTCAGTGATATTTTTAAAGTATTAGTAGCTCTCTTTAAAAATGAAGTAAAAGCTAAATCAAACTCAAAGCCCTTACTTTTTAATGCCTGACCTGCCTTAGCAGCTTCCCCCCTCCCTTTTGCAGTCAGGCCAACATCTGTCCAGCCGGTAAATAGACCTTTTTTATTCCAAACACTTTCTCCATGTCTTAATAAGACAACACGATAATGACTTTCTACTTTTTTTATTTTCATATTAGATTACTGCAAATTATTTTTTTATTATACCATAAATTGACTATAAAAGTTTAAAAATGATAGCATATAGTTAGCTTATATTATTATATATAAAAAACGCTAAGACTAGCCAATTTAAGAAAATAGCCGTTGAAAGCGGCTTATTCGCTATCAAGGGACTCAAACTCTTCGGTCACTTGCTAGCAACGACATTCCGGTTCACCGCCGGCTTTTTTCGCTTACTTTCCAAATTATTTTTACATCCGCTGCTAATCAAGGCTTACTTTGAAGCCTTCCGTTTTCGCAAACACACCTTAAAAGATAAGTCGTCTTTTCAGTTTCTTAAAAATAATGCGGCTTATATTTCCTTATTAATCCTAAGCACTGTATTTATTACCGCAAATTTGCGAGACTATAGAGCTGCTAACACCAAAATTTCTAAAACTGTCATGGCAAGCTTAGTGCAAAACCAATTCAGCTATTTAGAAAGTGAGGAATTAATCGAGGAGACTTACACTCCTGGCAGTCTAAAAACTGCTGGCCAGGAAAAATATTATTCTGACTCTTTGGCGGTCATTCAAAAACAAAGCGGTATCGCTAAGCCAGAGGAAAATGTTCCCACTCCTCTTGTTTTAGTTAATGAAGATGCTATCTCAATAAAACCTCGCACCATTGGTTCAATCTCATCAACCGAAGAATTTATTTCTCAAAAGAGAAATAGCATTGTTTCTTACACCGTACAAAAAGGTGATACTGTCAGCACAATCGCTCGTCGTTTTGATATCACAATTAATACTATTTTATGGGCAAATAACTTAGGCTCATACAGCTTAATTAGACCAGGCGACTCTTTAATAATTTTACCAGACAGCGGAATTCTACACACCGTTAAAAGTGGTGACACTATTTCAAAGATTGCTAACACTTATGATGTTGAGGAAGAAAAAATATTGAGCAGCAACCAACTGGGTTCAACCTTGCGCATTGGCGACAAGATTATGGTTCCTGGTGGACGCAAGATTGCCGTTGCGGTCGTACCCACTCCCGTAGCTTCTCCTGGTAGCAGCAACTCTGGGCTTGGCATTATTCGTGATTTAGTTAAAGCCCCAACTGCGCCAGCTGTTACAAGCGGTTCAAAAATGGCTTGGCCAACTGACGGTGCCCGCATTACTCAATATTATTCTTGGCGTCATACCGGCTTAGATATTGCTAATAAAACTGGCACTCCTTTATATGCCGCTGAAGCTGGCACGGTTGAATATTCCGGTTGGAATAACGGTTATGGTTATAATGTATTAATTAATCATGGTGATGGCCGTAAAACCCGTTACGCTCACGCTAGTAAATTATTTGTTGAAACCGGTGACTCGGTTAGTCGCGGGGAAAATATTGCCGCCATGGGATCAACTGGCTGGTCAACTGGACCACACATCCATTTTGAAGTTATAATTAACGGTAAGAAGCAAAATCCTCTCAATTACATAAAATAAAAATCACTATGGGACAAATCTTTAGCGGACTATTACTATTAACAGTCGGGGTTATTTTGGTAATAAAAACAGAATGGTTCCTCAATAACTTCGGAAGAATTGAATGGTTTGATGCTAATCTCGGATCTGAAGGCGGGTCACGCTTAGGCTACAAGCTAGTCGGTATTGTTTTAATTGTTTTAGGACTCATTTTGACTACTGGTAGTGGTGATAATTTTATGGAATGGTTATTAGCTCCACTATTGAAATACAGCCGCTAGCACAGCCTCCTCTTGACCTATTAAATAGTAATTGCTAATCTTTGTTTCAGTCCACTAAATGTATAAAAACATTAGCGGGCCCTTAGCTCAGCTGGCTAGAGCACCTGCTTTGCAAGCAGGGGGTCAAGGGTTCGAATCCCTTAGGGTCCACAC
>CAYGOK010000007.1:0-32475 GCA_964351585.1 uncultured Gammaproteobacteria bacterium
CCGCTTTTTTATTTTCCGCGCTATTGGCTGGCCAAGCGGATAAATATATAAAATTGCTAGCACGGCTAAAAATGACAACTGAAAACCAACATCATCACGTAATAAGCGTGGCTCAAAAAATAACATTGCCGAAGCGGCAAAAACTAAAGCATTAACGGCGCTGCCTAAACGCCCAGAATAAAATGCCAGGAAAACTAAACCGCCCATAATCCCCGCTCTTACCGCTGAAGCACTTAACCCAGTAATAAAAGGATATAAAATTAAAAAAGAAAAAATTAAACGGGCGCCGGCTCGCCGTGACAAGCCGAGATAAGAGGCTACCCAAGCCAGCATGGCTGCCATGATAGTAATATGTGAACCTGAGATCGCAATCAAATGACTTAAACCAGTACGTGCAAAAGCATCACTATCTTCTTCGCTAATCGTGCGCCGATAACCAAGTAACAGAGCTGTTCCCAAGCCAGCTTCTGGTTCTGGTAAAGATTTTTCTAATATACTTCTAAGTGCCCATTTGCCACGGAGCAGACTTAAATAAATATTTTGTCCCAAAGTCAATTCGCCAACTATCGGTTCAAGTTCTGGATAATACATCACTGAATGTATTCCAAAACGGGCTAAATAGCGCGCGTAATCAAAAGTATCAAACTTTGGCGGCGCCTGAACTAGTCCAGTAATTTTTAAATAATCACCATAGTCATAAAGCGGATAAAGCTTAGTGGTTATAAGTACTCTTTCCTCTCCTGCACAAACCGTTAACCTTCTATCATTATAATCAGCCTCACTTTCCGCACAAACGCGACCAATGAATGCCTGGCGACTATCATAATATGAAGATAAACCGCCGGACGCTAAATCTGGTGAAAAAGCCCTAGGATTAAGACTTGGAATTGCGATTAAAATAATATGAGCCAGATTAAGATACAAAAATACCCGTGCCTTGCTCAATTTAAAATGCCATCGTTTCATGATGGCATTTTACTATAAACCCGATGATTAAAATCTAAACCATCGCTAACGTTTTAAGAAACGTAAATAGGCTTCCATAAACTGGCTCAAGTCGCCATCAAGCACCGCTTCCACGCTAGAGGTTTCGTATTCGCTGCGATGGTCTTTAACCAGTTTATTACCATACATAAAATAAGAGCGAATCTGCTTGCCCCACTCCGCCTTATTATCGCCTTTTAACTGCTTCTCCTCCGCTTCCCTATCTTCAATAACACGCTGACTAAGCTTAGCCCGCAGAATTTTCATGGCGTTTTCTTTATTTTGATGCTGCGAGCGCTCAGTTTGGCAGGAAACAGTAATATTAGTCGGCAAGTGAACAATGCGCACGGCCGAATCAGTGGTGTTAACACTCTGTCCACCCGGACCGCTGGAGCGAAAAACATCAATCCGAATATCATCTTCTTTAATAACAACTTCATCATCATCCTCTAGTTCCGGAATTACCTCTACTAAAGCAAAGGAGGTCTGGCGCAAGCCATCGGCATTAAACGGTGAATTGCGCAAGAGGCGATGGACTCCATTTTCACTCTTTAAATAGCCATAAGCATAAGGGCCGACCACACGGAAATCAACGCTTTTAATGCCCGCTTCATTGCCGTAATTTCTATCAAGAATTTCGGCCTTAAATCCTTGGCGCTCGGCAAAGCGAAAATACATCCGTTCTAACATCTGCGCCCAATCCTGAGCATCAACACCGCCGGTACCGGCATGAATGGAAATGATGGCATTATCGCGGTCATATTTCCCTGAGAAAAAAGACTGAAACTCCAACTGGCCAAAATCTTTTTCTAACTGCAAAAACCGTGTTTCTAAATCACTCGCTAAGCCACTCAAAGATAAATCATCATTATTTTCCCTTTCCGCCAAGGCAGCGATTTCTTCTAAGTCACGGATATTGTCACTTAATTGATTCCATTTATTAACCTCATCCGCCAAACCTTCCGCCTCACGACTAACCTTAACCGCCTCGGCTTGGTCATCCCAAAAACCAGCTTCCGCCATTTTCAAGCGTAGCTCTTTTTCCTTTACCTCTTTACCATCAATATCCATCAGCTCCCTGGTTTTTAGGAAGCGCTGGCGCAAATCTTCAATTTTTTTAAGTAAAGTGTCCATATATCTTAGACTATCATATAAATCAACAAAAACAAAACCGACCCTGAAAGGGTCGGCTGTTTGTATTTGCAAAATGTAATTAACGTTTTGACCATTGTGGGGCCTTTCTGGCTTTGCGTAAACCTGGTTTCTTTCTTTCTACTTGACGTGGGTCGCGAGTTAGAAAATGGTTAGCCTTCAAAGCTTCTTTAGCATTAGGATCAACTTCTAAAATTGAACGGGCGATGCCTAATTTAACAGCGTCAACTTGACCAGACTTTCCGCCACCTTTAACGATAACTGAGAAGTTGTAATCACGCTGATGACCAGTAACTTTCATCGGCTGACCAATAATACTATAGCCTTCGCCAGGAAAATAAGCGGCAGCGCGCATACCATTAACCATAATAACACCCTTACCATCTACGTAAAGGCGAACCTGGGCAACGGCCTGTTTGCGACGTCCGACAGCGCCAATATATTTACCAGAGAATTCGACGGTTTCATTTTTCGCCCAATCTCTATCTTCATCCATAGTATCAGTTTCGGCGACGACCATCTCTTCGTCTCTTACCATTTTTATCTTTTTTTCTGCCATATTATTTGATGATTAATCTTTTCAGCATGCCAGGACGAAGCTTGGTTGGAGGAAGCATGTCACGGACAGCCTTCTTCAAGACCTCACCAGGATTACCAGCAAAAACTTCCGACATCTTTTTGGTTTTTAAACCACCGATATATCCGGAAAAATGATAATATTCCTTTTGGTCGAACTTCTTACCAGTGAATTTCATCTGGCCAGCATTGACGATTTCAACGATATCGCCTAAGTCAAGATGAGCTTGATATTCAGGCTTATTCTTACCGCGTAAGATAAGAGCAACCTGGGTAGCCAAACGACCAACCGTCTGTCCGGCAGCATCAATCTTATGCAGTTTTCTTTCGATATTTTTCATATTGGTTATACTAATTCAATCTGGACCATCTCAGCACCATCGCCTTGACGAGCACCTAATTTAACGACGCGAGTATAGCCGCCAGCCCTTTCCTTATAACGGACACCGAGGACTTCGATTGTCTTCTTAACTGCATTTTCCTGCAATAAGACCTTGATTAGGCCGCGTCTTGCTGCTAAATCTCCAGCCTTAGAGGAAGTAATCATTCTTTCTACTAAAGGACGAACTGCTGCAGCCTTAGCTTTAGTAGTCTTAACCTTTTCGTACAAAAGAATGCTGGAAGCTAAGTTTCTTAGCATCAGCTCGCGCGGACCTTTTTCCCGATCCAGGATTTTATTTTTATTTCTGTGGCGCATAAAACTTTATTTCTTGGTTTTCTTAACTTTTTCTTTCTTCTCCTTCTTCTCTTCTTCAACTACTTCTTCAACCTCAGAAGTGTCTAGGGCAACAACTTCTTCGACTGGCTCAGCTTCAACTTCTGCTTCAACTGCAAATTCTTCATTTGCTTGAGCAGCTAAGTTAGCCTCTTCTTCAGCACGGGCAATGCCGCCTGGTAAAAGAGCGCCGAACTGATCAACGAGGATTTTAACAGCTTCGTTGAAAGCATCTTCTGGAGAAATAGTACCGTCAGTCTTAACGTTTAAGATAAGCTTATCCCAGTTGGTCATTTTACCAACACGAGCACTTTCAACATTAATGCTAACAACGGTAACTGGAGAAAAAACAGAATCTATCTCAATGTAACCGAGTTCTTTATTTTCACGCTTACTGCCCTCAGTCATACGATAACCGCGACCAGAGCGAACCAAAATTTCGGCTTCAAGACCACCAGCTTCATCAGTAATGTTAGCGAGAACTAGTTCGGGATTTTTAATCTCGACTTGGCTATCTTTAATGATATCAGCGGCAGTAACAACTTTTTTACCTTTAACTTTGATATATAAGCGGACTTCTTCTTCAGTAAACATCTTTAAGCGTAATTGCTTGAAGTTCAAGATCATTTCCAAAACATCTTCCTTGATGTGAGGGATGGCCATAAACTCATGGCTAGCGCCTTTAATTTTGACGCCAACAACAGCGGCTCCTGGCAAAGAAGATAGGAGAACGCGGCGCAATGAGTTGCCCAAAGTCATACCATATCCCGGAAACAGTGGTTCAACCGTAATAACCCCCTCATTGGGATTGCCAACTGTGTTAAAAGTAATTTTTTTAGGGTTAGCAATGTTTTGCATACTATTTTTTATTTTGAATAATATTCAATAATCATTTGAACGTTGATGCTCTGTGGAAGATCTTCGTCTTTTGGATCGTGAAGAACCTTGGCAACTAAACCATCAGCTGTGAAATGTAACCAACTTGGTCTTTCTGCTTTCACAACTTTCTCGTTTACGTTGCGGAAATAAGGACTCTTCTCGCTACTCTTACGAATCTTGATTTCCTGTCCTTCCTTAACTTGGAAAGATGGGATATCAGCTTTGCGGTCGTTGACGACAAAGTGACCATGGTTAACGAGCTGTCTAGCTTGGGCGCGAGAATTCGCGAAACCAATGCGGAAAACAACGTTATCCAAACGAGATTCGAGAGCTTTTAAGAAATTCTTACCAGCATCTCCCTGCTTCTTAGCAGCTTTTTCAAAGGTAAGGCGGAATTGTTTTTCAGAAACACCATAGTGTCTCTTTGCCTTTTGCTTTTCAGCTAGCTGCGTACCGAAGTCGCTTAAACGCTTACGAGGCTTGTTGCCCTGGGCGCCTGGAGCGTAGTTACGCTTTACCATCGCACACTTTGGAGAAAAACAACGTTCTCCTTTAAGGAAAAGTTTTTCGCCAGCACGACGGCATTGCTTACATTTGTTATCAATATTTCTCATATACGTTTTTATCTTATTAGCTTAGACCCTTCTTGGTTTCTTCGGACGGCAACCATTGTGAGGAACTGGGGTCGTATCTTTAATAGAAGCAACTTCTAAGCCATTAGCATTCAAAGCGCGGATAGCAGCCTCGCGGCCAGTACCAACACCAGAAACGAATACATTAACTTCTTGAAGTCCGTATTCTTCTTTAGCTTTCTGAGTAGCAATCTTAGTAATGATTTGAGCGGCATAAGGGGTAGCTTTTTTGGCGCCCTTGAAACCGGCTAAACCAGCGGAAGCCCAAGAAATAACATCGCCATTATTATCAGTTAAGGTAATCATGGTGTTGTTGTAGGTCGCTTGGATATAAGCACGTCCGGTCTTAACTACTTTCGCAGTTTTTTTCTTTTTCTTCTTGACGAGCTTTTTCTTGGCACGAGCGGCCTTATTCTTTTCTAGTTTCTGCTTGATTTCTTCCGGCAACTCCTCATCAGAAGAATCAAAAGAGAAAGCAGCGAGTTCATCGCGCTCTTCTTTTGCCTCATCCTTAGCTGCCTTTTCTTCGGCAACTGGAGCGGCGGTAGCCAAGGTGGCTTCCTCCTTAGCGGCTAAATCTTTGTTTTCTTTGTCAGACATATTTTGAAAACTTCGTGTGTGTTAGGATTAGGTCTTCTGTAGGCCGGCCTTGCTCTTGCCGCTACCCATAGTAACGCGCTTGTTACCGCGAACGGTACGGCTATTGGTCTTTGTTCTTTGACCTCTAACCGGCAAGTGCTTAATGTGGCGCAAGCCTCGAAAACAACCGATTTCTTTTAGACGCTTGATGTTACTCTGAACCTCGCGGCGCAGGTCACCTTCAACCGTAAACTGCTTTTCGATCATTTCTCTGAGGCGGTTGACATCTTCTTCTTTAAGATCCTTAACACGGATGTCACGATCAACCTTAGCGGTTTCTAAAATCTTATTTGATCTAGTACGGCCAATACCGTAAATATAGGTCAAAGCGACTTCAACTCTTTTGTCATTAGGGATATTAACCCCGGCTATTCTTACTGCCATAAAAAATAAAATTACTACCCTTGCCTCTGCTTGTGCTTGGGGTTTTTGCAAATAACGTGGACCCGACCTTTACGTCTCACTACTTTGCAATCCTTACAAATTTTCTTAGCGCTAGCTCTAACTTTCATAGTTTTACGATATTCGTGTTTGCTGTAATTTAACTGCGAGGTTATTTAAAGCAATTCTTCATGATTTAGATGTCCGCTCTCCGCAGACTTGGCGTGTTCAACAGTTACATGCGGTAGGTTATTCGTCCCTTAGTTAAATCATAGGGACTGATTTGTAGCTTGACCTTGTCGCCTGGAAGTAAGCGGATGCGATTCATCCTCATCTTTCCAGACAAATGCGCCAAGATTTCGTGGCCATTTTCTAGGGCAACCCTAAAGCTGGCGGCAGGCATCAGTTCTAAAACTTCACCCTGCATTTCTATAAAATCTTTTGCATTCAAGCTGTCGGAACTCTCGTTGTTGTGACCCATTTGTTTTAATCTTAACAAAAAAAAGTTTGATAAAGACAGGACTGCCTTATCAAAGTTCTTTCAAGAATTTTTTTCGCTTATTTAATTCAATATTCTTAATAAAAACATTATAGAGATAAGATTGAATGTTGTCAATAGACACGGGGCTTTAAGTAAAATTTATAATTAATTCTCCAAAATTGCCTTAATGCGCCTGACGCCAGCACTTGACGATTCTTCTTTTTGTATCTTAAATTTACCTAATATTCCAGTATTTTCTACATGAGGACCACCGCAAATTTCCTGAGAAAAAGCCTGGATTAGGTCAGGCTGACCAGCGACTGACTGTGGAGCAGCGGTATAGACCTTAACCTTTTCCCCATACTTGGAATCAAACACACCCATCGCCCCTCTTGTCTTAGCCTCCTCTAAAGAAAGCTCCTCACAAGCCACTGGCAAGTTAGCGCTAATAGCACCATTAACCAATTCTTCTGTTTTAGCAATCTGTTCTGGGGTCATTTTTTCGGCATGAGAAAAATCAAAGCGCAAACGCTCTGGCGTGATATTACTTCCCCTTTGAGTAACATGGTCTCCTAAGACCTGGCGCAAGGCAGCTAGCAATAAATGAGCAGCTGTGTGCAGTCGAGTTGTATCCTCACTTGAATCAGCCAGACCGCCCTTAAATTTTCCAGCGGAAGCGGTACGTGATAAGTCTTGGTGCTTTTTTAATTCTTCTTCAAAAACAGCTCGGTCAACTTTAATTCCCTTTTCGGCAGCCAACTCCTCAGTAATCTCTAGAGGAAAACCGTAACTCTGATAAAGATTAAAGGCATCATGACCACTAATATCTTTATCTGATAATTTATTAAACTCAATCATGCCTTTTTCTAAAGTCCGGCTAAACTTATCTTCTTCTTTATCAAGATTATCTAAAATAAATGCTTGGTTCTGTGCAAGTTCGCTATATACTTCTTGATAATCAAAAATGACTTGCTTAGCAATTTCCTTAGTCCACAGAGCCTGAGTAATGCCAAGTTGGCGACCATAGCGAATAGCCCGGCGAATTAAACGGCGCAAAACATAACCCTGATCGGTATTAGACGGCGCTACCCCCTTGTGGTCACCGATGATAAAAGTCGCTGCCTTAAGATGGTCAACAATAATGCGCATCGCCTTATCGGTTTCAGTATCAGCACCATAAGTGCGTCCGCTTAACTCTTCGACTTTTTTAATTAAACCGGAAAACAACTCAGAGCGATAATTATCATCAAGACCATTCATAATCGCTAAAACTCTTTCTAATCCTAAGCCGGTATCAACATTTTGCTGAGTAAGTGGTTCATATTTTCCAGTTTCATTCTTATTGTATTGCATGAAAACATTATTCCAGATTTCTACCCAGGAATCATGATCATCATTAAAGCTAGTTGGTGCTGAAACTGAATTATCTGACCAATAAAAAATTTCCGTATCTGGACCACAAGGACCAGTAACGCCGGCCGGACCCCACCAATTATTTTTCTTCGGTAACTTAGCGATGCGTGTTATTGGCAAACCATTAGCCTCAAATATTTCCTGCCAAAAGCCATATGCCTCAGCATCATAAGGAGCATCGTCATCACCCTCAAAAACAGAAACAGCAATTCTATTCTTATCCAAACCAAGCCAAGCGGGTGAAGTTAAAAACTCCCAACTAAAAGCAATGGATTCTTTTTTAAAATAATCACCCAAAGACCAATTGCCCATCATTTCAAAAAAAGTATGATGTGTCCTATCGCCAACTTCATCAATGTCTCCAGTTCTAATACATTTCTGGGCATCAGCTAAACGCACGCCAGCCGGATGTTTTTCACCAAGTAAATATGGTACTAGCGGATGCATGCCGGCAGTTGTAAACAAAACCGAAGGATCATTCTCCGGAATTAAACTGGCACTAGAAATTATGGCATGACCATGACTCTCAAAAAAATCTAAATATTTTTGGCGTAACTCATTAGCGGTTATCATATATTTGAAACTACCTGGTTAATAATTATTCTATATTATATTAACTTCCGGGCTTAAATCAAGGCCAAACTTTTTCTTAACGCTAGCCTGAACTTTAGCGACTAATTCTAAGACTTGTTTGGCTGTGCCGCCATTATTTACTAAAATAAGTGCTTGTTTTTCATACATTCGCACTCGACCAAACTTTTTACCCTTAAATCCAGCCGCCTCTATCAACCAACCAGCCGGAATCTTAATTTTACGACCACTACCAGGAAACGACGGCATGTCTGGATATTTTTTCTTCAGTACTTTAAAAGTGGCCACACTTACTTCTGGATTCTTAAAAAAAGAACCGGCATTAGGAAGTAAATAAGGATTAGGTAATTTACTATTTCTAATTTCTTCAATTGTTTTAATAACATCGCGCAAGCTCGGTTTCTTAATGCCTTTAGCCGTTAACGTTTCCCGAATAGAACCGTAGTCTAATTTTAATTCTGGTTTACGAGACAAGCTAACAACAATGGAATAAATAAAATATTTTCCTTTGAGACGGTTTTTAAACACGCTATCGCGATAACCAAAGCGGCAATCAGCGGCAGAAAAAATTCTTTCTATGCCAGTTTTTAAATTAATTGCTTTAAGGTGATAGAAAGTATCTTTTAATTCAACACCATAAGCGCCAATGTTCTGAACTGGTGCAGCGCCAACTGTACCATAAATCAAAAATAAGTTTTCTAGGCCGTATAATTTATTTTCAACGGTAAAACTAACAAACTTAGACCAAGACTCACCAGACAAACCCTCAACTAGTGCCCTGTCTTTATTTTTTTCCATTATTCTTATTCCCTTAATTTCATTTTTAATAACCAAGCCCTGGACCGGTCCGGAGATAAGAAGATTGGAGCCGCCACCAAGAACAGTGATTGGCAGCTTCTTGGATTTAGCAAAACTAATTGCTTCCATTAATTCTTCACGATTGCTTACAACCACAAAATACTCAGCGCGACCGCCGACTCTAAGTGTTGAGTATTGAGCTAAGGGATGATTCTTTTTGATGTCAATCTGAGTCATATAAAAAGCAAACTTAAATTACTAAGAGATTTCACCTAGCTGTTGCAAGCTTAATAATTTAGCATACAGCCCGCCAGAAACTTTAGCTAATTCTAAATGGCTACCCTCTTCAACTACCCGACCCTTTTCTAAAACAATAATTTTATCGGCATTTTTAATCGTACTTAAGCGATGAGCAATAATTATCATTGTTCTGCCCTGACTAATTTTTTGAATTGAAGAGGCAATTAAGCGTTCACTCTGACTATCAAGATTTGATGTAGCCTCATCAAAAATCAAAATACGTGGATTAGCTAAAACTGCTCGAGCAATACCAATACGCTGACGCTGTCCTCCGGACAATCTTATTCCTCTTTCTCCAACCATCGTATCATAGCCTTGTTCCAATTTGATAATAAATTCTTCCGCATTAGCAATACGAGCGGCCGCTTTAATTTCTTCCTGGCTAGCACCTGGTTTAGCGTAAGCAATATTTTCCCTAACCGACAAATCAAAAATTTCTACCTCTTGCGGAACTATTGCTAAAAACTTACGAAAGGCTTTCAAGTCATAATCGCGCAAATCGCGGTCATCTAACAAAACTCGCCCTGAATCTGGATCATAATGACGATAAATCAAACGTGCCAACGTTGTTTTTCCGCCACCAGATGGTCCAACTAGAGCCGTGACGCAGCCAGAATTTATTTTCAAATTAATATTAGAAATCGCGCTTCTTTTATTATCCCCGTAAGCAAACGATACTTTTTCAAAACTAATATTACCAACAATCTTCTTAGGGAAAAAGCTATCGCTACTACTAGTCATTTCCTCGGGCACATTAAACAAGGCCATTAGGCGATTAACCCCCTCTCGACCTTCTTCCATCTTATCGTAAAACCTAGTCAAGCGATACATGGAAGCGTAAGCGCTTTCGCTCAAACTAAATACAAAAATTAAAGAACCAACCGATAAAAAACCACGCGAAACCAAATAAACTCCTAATAACAAAACTGAAACGCGTCCAATATTAATTAAAACATTGCGACTAAGATTTATTTTCATCATCCAACCCCACTGCTTATCTTCGTTCTCCTTTAAGCGCCACTTAATCTTATCAAATTCTTGAAGCTCTCTTTCCTCTTGGACAAAAGATTGAACAGCATTGATATTAATAATAGATTGAACCATTTTACCTGAAGAAATTTCGTAATCGCGATAAATTGATTTTCTAACCGGATAAAGCCGGCGATTTGCCCAAATAGTTATCGTAATAAACAAAGAGGAAAAGAATAAGAATGATAAGCCGATGCGCCAATCGGTCCAAAAAAGCGCAATTAGTGTAAATACTAATTGCATAATCGTAGGCAAGAATTCCCAGAAAATATTATTTAAGAATTGAGAAACCTTATCAATGCCTTTTTCTATTTTAATAATTTTAGTTCCTGTATTTTGTTTTTCGTGGTAACCAAGACTAAGCGCCAATAATTTCTCCTGCGCTTTCAGACTCAAATCATACTCCACGTCTACTAGTAAGCGCAAAATGCGTCTATCGTTTAAATACTGAAAAAAAGCCCTAGATTCGTCTGCCACCAAATACAGAGCCATCAGCTGCAACAAAAAAATAATTTCTACATTTTCTAAATCTAATAGATTATCAATGACAACTTTTAAAAGATAAGGCTTAGACAAGTCTAGTAAGACAATGACCAAAATAAGACTGGCTATCGTTAAAAAAAGCCTTCGAAAAGACTTCAGTAATTTCCAAAAATTATGCCAAAACTTTGAATTAGCAATTAATTCATCATTTGTTTGGCTAGTAGCGGGCTGTGATTTTTTTTTATTTTCTTTTTTTGAAGACATGGTAATTCTTTAAAAGCTCTTGACCAACACGAAAAACGTCACCAGCGCCCATCAGCAGTATAATGTCTCCCGGCTTAACGCTAGCGCGTAAATATTTAATAGCGGCCTCAATATCTTTAACATTAGAAATTTGCTGTTGTCTGTTAGCCTGCTTATTAACTTTTTCAATCGCTTTAATCAGCTGCAAACTAGAAACACCTCCCTGCTTTTCGCGCGCTGATCCATAAATATCTAAAACCACTAATTCCTGGGCGTCAGCGAAGCTCTTCGTAAAATCAGTAAATAAAGCTTTCGTTCTAGTAAAAGTATGAGGATGAAAAATTACCCGCAAGCGCTGTTTTGGATAACGCGCCTTAACGCCGGCGATAGTTGTTTTAATTTCCGTTGGATGATGCGCATAATCATCAATAATCATGGCGCCGCGGTAATTTCCTAAAAACTCAGCCCGTCTTTCGGTGCCAGTAAAATCAAAAAGGTGCTCTTTAATTTTTTTAAGTGGTACGCCAAGTTCACGCGCAGCCGCCACAACGGCAAGTGCATTAAAAATATTGTGACGCCCTAAAAGACGAATCTTAAATTCTCCTAAGTTATTAATATGAAAATATTGATTACCACTTTTTAGCTTTACGCTGTGCGCTAAATAATTTACAGTCTCACCAGAATAATCCTCATCAGCCACATCATATTTAGCAATCCGGCCTCGGCAATACTTAGAAATGCGACGACTATCAGCATCGCGATTATTCATTACTAAGAAACCGCGTTCAGGAATTTTCTTCAAAAAATCGGCAAATACTTTAACGTAATCAGCTTCCGTTTTAAAAAAATCGGGATGATCATAATCAATATTATTTAAAACCACGCCGTATGGTTGGAAATACTGCAGCTTGTTTTGATATTCATCAGTTTCGGCAACAAAAATATCAGAGCGACCGCTTAAGCTACTGCCCTTAAACTGAGGAACGCGCGAACCCACTAAAACACTGGGCTTCTTAACCGATTTCCATAAAACATAACCGAGCCAGGCGGAAACAGTTGTCTTACCATGACTACCACAAACAGCAATTCCCTTTTTGGCACTAAATTCTTCTCCCAGTGCCTCGGCATAAGACAACATCTTGGGGCGTTTAGTCGCTGGTAGCTTAGCCAGAGCTGCTAGTTCGGGATTATTTTTAGCAGTAAAGGCGCTGGAATAAATAACCAGATCAGTCTCTTGCGGTAAATTATCAGCCGAAAAAGGAGATGAAACTTTAATTCCTACATCAGCTAAAACCTTGTCAGTTAAAAAAGATTCGCTAACATCAGAGCCGCTAATCCTATTTCCCTGGCAGGCTAAAAACTGCGCCAGCATAGTCATGCCGACGCCTTTTATGCCAATTAAATAAATATTTTTAGCTGCCATATGCTATTTAAGAATTTCTAAAATAAAACTGGCCATAATCTGGGCGCCATCTTTTTTCATAAAACGACCAATATTGCGCGATAATTCTTCGCGACGAATCGGATCGTGTAATATTTGCAAAACTGTTTCCGTAAATTTTTCGGCGTCAATTTCGGATTGATGCAGGATAATCGCCGCCTTAGCTTGAGCAAAAACAGCCGCGTTATCTTCTTGATGTGATTTCGGCATCGGAATTAAAATAGCCGGCTTCGCTAGCGCACTTAACTCTGTTAGAGTTGATAGTCCACAACGCGAAACTACTAAATCAGCCGCTGTCATTAAATTAAACACCTCGTCATTTCCCAACAAGTCAGCCACATGATAATCAGAATACTGTGCTAATTTTTCCCTTTCGCTATCCACTGGTAATTTACCTTTACCCGTCAAATGCATAATCTGAGCTGAGGCAGATAATTTAGCAACTGATTGAAAAACTAACTCATTAATCGCAACTGAACCCGTGCCACCGCCAGTAACCAGAAGAAATGGTTTTGTTGGACATAGTCCGCAAGAGGCTTTATATGAATTATTATTAATACTTTCGTCTGGTTCGTTAAACGGATTACCAATCCAAACGGCTTCCAGTCCGTAGTCTCGCAAAGATTTTTCAAAAACAACTGTAACCAGTCTAGCAAATGGCGCCATTAAGCGATTGGCTAAACCGGGGCGAACATCTTGCTGATGGACAACTACTGGCACGCGAAAAATATAAGCCGCCCATGCTAGCGGCACGCTAACAAAACTACCAGCGCTAACCACAACTCCTGGCTTCTCTTTTCTAATTAAATTAAGAGAAAGAAAAAAGGCTGCAAAAATTTTAAAAATGTCTAAAAAATTCTGCCAAGCAAAATAGCGACGCAACTTACCAGCCGGCAAAGACTTAAATTCTAATTTATGATTTGGAAAGGTACAGGTAGCTACTAACTCTCTTTCTGGGCCCCGATTGCCACCAACAAATATTAAACGTAAATTAGGGTCTTCGGTCCAAAGCTTGCGAGCCACAGCTAAAAGCGGCGTTACCGATCCACCGGTTCCGCCACCACTTAAAATTATTGTTTTTTGGCGCTTATTATCTTTGGCCATAACTTAATTTAGTGTGTTTGCTTATATTAACCAGAATTCCCATTGCAATCAAGGCAGACATCAAGGCAGAGCCACCAGCAGAAATAAAGGGCAAGGGCACGCCGGTCATCGGAATAAGATTAATCATCCCGCCGACATTTAAAAATGTTTGAATAGCTAACCAGGCAACAATACCAGTTGCCAGCGCACTACCATATAAATCAGGGGCTGCCCGAGCAATCAGAAGGCCACGATAAAAGATAAAAAGATATAACAGTAATAATAAGGTGCTAAAAATGAAACCAATTTCCTCCGCAGCAATTGCAAAAATTGAATCACCCCAAACCTCAGGTAAATACATGAATTTCTGGCGACTCTGGCCTAAGCCACGCCCAAACCAACCACCAGAGCCAACCGCAATTAAAGACTGGTTAATCTGATAACATTTATCTTGCGTGCTAAAACTAGGATCTTTTAGACATTTAAAACGGTCGCTTTGATAATCGGAGCCGACATTAAAAACTAACAATAAGCCAATCACCCCAAGCGCGCCGGCTAAAAATAGGTGTTGCAGTTTTCCGCCACCAACAAAGAAAACAATAACTGCTGAAGAAACAATGATAAATAAAGTTCCTAAATCTGGCTGCGCAAACATCAAGGCGCCAATAATAGCCAGGACAATTAAAAACGGGAAGGTGCCACTGGCAAAATTACCTAAATCTTCTTTTTTAGCTTCAAGCCAGGTCGCTAAATATATTAAAAAGGATAACTTAACCAACTCCGAAGGCTGAAAAGATTGACCAAAAATACTAATCCAACTACGTGCAGTGCCATACTCTGCTTGTAAACCAGGAATAAAAACCATGACAAGTAAAAGTATTGAGGCAATTAAAAAGAAAAAAGCGTACTTCTTCCAAAAATGATAATTAACACGATAGGCAACAAAAAAACCAACTAGCCCAACTCCTAAGCCAAATAACTGACTTTGAAAATAATGATAAGTATTGCCGAAGCGAGCGTAGGAAACAACAGAAGAGGCGCTAAACAATAAAACCAGACCAGCCGCAATTAGGACAAACATGGCAGTCATCAGACTCTTGTCAGCTTCATGCTGACTAGAATTATTGCTTGGCTTTTTTGCCCAGCGTACTACGTTCATATTTTAGCGTCTAACAAGAAAACCATTAAACCAATAGTAGCTCCAATTGCTGAGATAACCCAAAAACGCATTACCACCTTCGCCTCTGGCCAACCAATCGCTTGAAAGTGGTGATGAATGGGCGTAGAAATAAAAACCTTTTTCTTGCGCGTGCGCTTGGAAATAGTCTGGATAATAACGGAAAGCGATTCAATCAAAAAGACAAGGCCAATAAAAACCAAAAGAAAAGCATTGTTTGTTAGCATTGCAATGATGCCCAAAGTGACACCCAAACTCATAGCGCCCGTATCTCCCATATAAAAACGGGCGGGCGGGATATTAAACCACAAGAAAGCTAACAGCGCACCAATAATTACCGCACAAAAAGTAGCTAGATCATAACGCCCCAAAGCAAAAGAAATAATACCGTAAGCGACAAAAGCAATAATTAAAGTTCCGCCAGCTAAACCATCAAGACCATCAGTCTCATTAACCGAAAAAGATGTGGCGACAATAATAAAAATAAAAATTGGAATATACCAGGCACCAATTTCAAAATTACCGAGAAAAGGCACGTGAATAATAGTCCAATCGAGCTTGAAATAAAACCAAAGAGCGCCAATAATAGCAATTAAAGTATAAATCAATAAGCGATGTCTAAGCTTCAGGCCACCGCCACCAAATACACCGCGTCCTCTAATATCAAGCCAATCATCAAACAAGCCAATTAAAGCAGCTGCTACTAAGGCGCCCAGAGGAAGCAAGGTTTCAGCGCGTGACAAGAAATTGAAATACTGAAAAACATCACCTGGAAAAAAATTAGCCAGTAAATAAAAGAAGCCCATCAAAATAACAACTGTGCCCCAAATTAAAATTCCGCCCATAGTCGGCGTCCCAGCTTTATGGGCATGAAGTTCACTAAATATTGGCGTTTCCCCATTATTGCGGATTTTTTTGCCTAACTTATATTTATAAAGAAAATGCGTCAACAAAGGCGCAGATAAAATGGCAAAAATAAAAGATAGGGTCGAGAGAAACAAAATGCGGATGATTTGAAATTCCATAGTTGATTAATTTAACGGAAATTAACTGTATAAATTGTAAGTAGAGCTAGGCTTAAGAAAATAGTAAAAACGGCTGCTGCTAATAGCAACATATGCATTAGGGGGCGAAAATATTTACGATTAATGAAAGTTGTAGCAAGAGCAATATTTAAAAGTGCCAACAATAAACTGGCTAAAGGATAATAAAAAATCTTAGGAGGTGCGCCAATCAAATCAACTCCAAAATCAATATTATAATGCAGAATTAACAGATTACCGCTTACTTTTTGATAGATATTAATAGCCTGCCACCAAACTAAAGCCTGCAACAAACCTATCGAGATAAGATATATCCGGACTGGAGGTGTTTGCCAAAGTGTCGCTAGAGAATCTAGTGAATTCTGGAAGGCCGTATAAGCCCGAGCATAAAAATTAGAATAAGCCATAAAAAAAAGCCAATAACACGTATTTTGATTATAGTCTATCATATTTTTAAAATAATATAAAATGTGCTAAAATAATAGCATTATGACAACAAAATCCTTAAATCGCCTACTTAGTTTCGCAACTCAGGAAAAGGCGGAAAAATTGGTTATAAGTGGCCACAAACAAGAGCTGGCTTGTCGCTGTTTTTTACCCTTAGGAGAAGAGGCGCATTTTCGCCTTCCCAAAAGTCTAGAGGAGGACCTATCTTCAAGCTTGCGCCGCTTACTTAAGCTAGCGCCCGACGAATTAACTTCAGGTCGCTACTTTAAAATTCGTAGTCGCGACTGTCGCTTAGATTTTCACCTCAGCATTCTTCCTGGAAAAAGTGGTGAAAAAATTGTTATAGATATTGTTCGCAAAGAGAATCGCGACTTAAGTCTTGGTCGACTTGGTCTACAAAAAGAAGAAAGAAAAAATCTTCAAACTGCCTTAGCTGCACCTAGTGGCTTAATAATTATTAGCTCCCCAGAAAGACAAGGACGAACAACTTCCCTGGCTGCCTGCCTAAAAGAAATAGACAAAGACAAGCACTCAGTTTATTTGCTAGCAGAAAATCCTGAAATAGAAATCGCCGGCGTTACCTGCCCTGGCGCCTCAATGGAAATTTGGGATAAAGTTATGAAACATGATTCTGATGTTATTGCAGCTGATGATGATGAGACGGAAACTCTAAGAAGGGCCGTTTTAGCGGCTGCTACCGGACGATTAGCGCTAGTGACTATGGAAGCAGAAACTTCCTGGGAAGCTTTATACAAACTATTAAACCTGGGTTTGCCAAGCACTCTAATTGCTGCTAATCTTAAGCTCATTAGCCAACAAAGACTAGTTGATTTAAAGCGCCGTCCACAAGCTAAGCGCTCAGCGGCAAGATCAAGAAAGGAAACTGACCCTAACTATCTACGCCAAAAAATTGGTGTTTTTGAAACACTAGTTTTAGCACCAATCATGCGCGATTTCATAAAAGAACAAACTGGCAATTTTCAACAAACAGAATTCTGGTCAAAACTTCTCAAGCTAGCAGTTAATAATGGCTATGAAACCTGGCAGAATGATAATCTTAAAAAGAAACGTGAAGGCTTAATTTAGTTATGAAAAAAATCTGTATCATTCCTGCTTATAATGAGGCTCAGCACATTAGCGAAGTAATAAACCGCGTCCGTCCTTTTGTTGATGAGATTGTGGTTGTTGATGATCATTCTAAAGATGAGACCGCTCTACTAGCTCGCCAAGCTGGCGTAACCGTACTCAGTCACCCCATCAATCGTGGTCAGGGCGCTGCCTTACAAACCGGCAATGACTATGCCCTACTAGCTGGCGCTGATATTATCATTCATTTTGATGCTGATAATCAATTTCAAGCTGAAGAAATTCCTGAACTAGTTAAGCCTATTGAAGATGGAAATGCCGAAGCGGTACTTGGCTCTAGATTTATGGGCAAAGAATCTAACCTCCCTACCCTTAAGCGCCAAGTAATTATGCCCCTTGCACGCTTAATTAATCGCCTCTTTTTTAACATCAGATTAACTGACCCCCAAAGTGGCTTCCGCGTTCTCAGTCGTCAGGCCGCTGAAAAAATTCGCATCAAGAACGACGGCATGGCCCACTGTAGTGAAATTTTACACCAGTTATTTTCCAAAAATATAAAAGTAGTGGAGGTGCCAATCACTGTTGTCTATCATGAATTCGGCCAAAAGTTTTCCGGCGGTATAAAAATTATTAAAGATATAGCAATTAGAAAGATAATAAAATAAAAAGGCCTCCGTTTACAGAGACCTTTTTGAAAGAACAAAAAACTGCGCCACCACCACCATAAAGTACTTTACACAAAAATCGGTAACAATAGTTTTTCCACAACGACAACACCGAGGCCCATTACCACTGCCTTGGTGGCTAAACCGTAGGTAATCAAACTGTGAGCGTCAAACAATGACACCTGTTCAGCCCTGTCCTTTGGAGCAACCCTAATAACCTTTATCGTGTTAACCACACTAATGATTACAAAGGTTGCAAAAACAACTAAACTGAACCACAAAGCATACGATTCAATGTCTCTGAGCTCCCAGAGGAAAAAACCGGCAACTGATAATACTAAAGCATCGAAGGAAAAAGATAAAAATCTTGTTTCCGCACCGCTTAAATAAATCATGATTGCTACCAGAAAAATTGCAACGGCTAAAAATACGGCCATCGTTTCACCGCCAATGTTGATTTCAGCTGCCTTTAAGGCAAAGCGCACAAGGAAGAATCCAACCAGGAAGAGGAGGGTCGCTACGATCTCCCACACCAATAACTTTTTTGATTTCATTCTAGTATGTTGTTAAGTTACTATTTTTAGACATCTGCCCACACTTTCGGACAAATCATTTTAATTTATCATTACAAAATAAAAACGTCAATAGCAAGTAATTGCCAATAAATAAGCAAAAATATGATACAACAACTAATTGCCCTAGTCCTCATTGCCATTTTTATCTGGCGCCTCTCTGAACAAAAGCGTAGTAAAAAAATCGGTCGCAACGAATTTATTTTTTGGCTATCATTTTGGTCACTGGGCGCAATCGCAATTCTTTTTATCCGTCAAATAGATGATTTTGTAGTTATGCTCGGATTCTCTTCTGGTATTAATTTTCTGCTTTATTTAACTATCATGTTGCTCTTTTATTTAGTATTTAAGCTTCGTCTTTCTTTAGCCAAGCTCGATGCTAACTTAACGGAAATTGCGCGCACAATTGCTATTCAGAAAAAATTATGAAAATTGCTCAGCTGGTCTGTGCCTTTCCTCCTTATGCCGGCGGAATTGGTAACAGCGCCAAACGTCTAGAAGAAATTATTTCTCAGAAATATGAAATAGAAACCTTTCATCCGGATAATGCTAATCCTGTTATTAGGCGCGGACACGGCGCTTTTATTCCTCAACTACTTTGGCGCTTAAAAAAATTTGATACAATTTATCTTCACTATCCATTTTTTGGTGTCGCCGAAGTCGTCTGGCTTTTTTCTTTGTTCAACAAAAACAAGCGCCTGATTGTTCACTACCACATGGATGTAAAAAATGTTTCTCATCTTACCAGACTCTTGAGCTTACCTAGTTTAATAATTAGAAAATCATTATTAATGCGTGCCGATATCATTGTCACCGCCAGTCTTGATTATATTAAGCACAGTCAAATAAGTAGTTTCTACGCTAAGCATCCTGATAAATTTAAAGAGATACCTTTCGGAGTTGATTTAGAAAAATTTAAACCTAAAGAATTACACCTTCCAAGTCAAACTAATATTATTGCCAAGGCTAAAGATTTAGTGCGTCGCGTAAATGATCTTTTTATTAAGAAAGATAAATTGGAACTTATTTTTGTTGGCGGACTAGATAGCGCTCATTATTTTAAAGGTGTTGAAATTCTGATTAAAGCCTTGTCAATCATAGAGCACAAAAATTGGCATTTAAAAATTGTTGGCGATGGCGACAGGCGCCCCATTTACGAAAATTTAGCGATTGAACTAAATATAGCTAATCGAGTTGAATTTGCTGGCAAACTTTCAGACGAGGATATGATTAGATCTCTCCAGGCCGCTGATGCTCTCATTTTGCCATCAATCAATACTAATGAAGCTTTTGGCTTAGTACTAATTGAGGCGCTAGCCTGTGGCCTCCCAGTCATTGCCTCTGACTTACCAGGCGTGCGCCGTGTATTTCAAGAAGGACAGGAGGGATTATTAGTGCGACCCGGAGAAATTTCTGACTTAGCCGAAAAAATAGATGCTCTAGCGGCTAATCCCAACAAACGACAAGAAATGGCTAAGGCCGCTCGTCGACTGGCCGAAAGAAAATATAGCTTAGAAAAAATGGAAAGATCCTATGAAGATTTGCTTGCTCAATAATCTTTACTTCCCCTATAACCGTGGTGGTGCGGAAAAAGTAGTTGCCAAGATGGCGGCTGATTTTAAAAGCGCTAATGAACAAGTTATTATCATCTCTACTAAGCCTCCTAAATCAGAACTATCAACTCAAGAAATTCCGGAAAATATTTATCTTCCCTCTAGTTTTTATAATCTTAACCAACATTCTTGGTCCTGGCGATTAGCTTGGCATTTCTTAGATATTTTTTCTTGTCACCAAGCTAAACGATTAACGCAGATTTTTAAACAAGAAAAGCCCGATTTAATTGTTTCTCATAATCTCATGGGCCTAGGCCTGATGTCAGCAAGAGTCATTAAAAAAAGTGGCGCCAAGCACCACCATTTCCTTCACGACATTCAACTGCTCCACCCCTCCGGATTAATGATTTATGGCAAAGAAAAAATAACAGCTTCTTGTGGCGCCAAACTATACCAAAAATTAACTCGCCATTTAATCGGCTCACCTGACTTAGTACAATCCCCTTCAGAGTGGCTCCTGCAAGAGCATTTACGGCGCGGTTTCTTTTCAAGATCAAAAACAGAAATTAAAAGATTGGCCGAATTAGCACCAATCGCAGATACTGATTTGATAAAAAAAAATAAGCCTGCTAAACAATTATTATTTGTCGGCCAAATTGAGGAACATAAAGGAATTATTTTCCTTATCAAGGCCTTTCAAGAACTGGCTGCTCCAGACATGACGCTAAGCATTGCCGGCACCGGTTCGCAATTAAGCGTGGCCAAAGAATTAGCATCAAGTGATAAACGAATAATCTTTTTAGGGCTACTAGATAAAAACGAGTTAACAAATAACATGAAAGAGGCTGAAGTGTTAGTTGTTCCCTCGCTTTGTTATGAAAATTCGCCAACAGTAATTTATGAAGCTAAAGCAGTTGGTCTACCAGTAATAGCTGCTAACTTAGGCGGTATTCCGGAAATAGTGACCGAGAATGATAAATTATTTAATCCAGGCGATGCTACTGATTTGTTTAAACAACTATCTTACATGTGAAAACTTTGTAGCTTCTTGTGAGCTTGGATATCGAAGATGGTTTTCTTTAAACCATTTTCTAAAGTAACAACTGGCATCCAGCTTAATTCATTTCTAGCTAACTTAATATCTGGCAACATTAATTCGCTGAGGAATAATAAATTCTCAGCGTATTTTATTTGCGAAGTAGATCCGGTTTCCTGAATAATAGTCTTAACTACATCAGATAAACGAATATCAATATCAGAGCCAACATTTATCGGACCAGCTAACTCAGATGACATAATTTTCTGGGCGGCATCAAGCACATCTTCAATATAGCAAAATGATGAGGAAAAATTTTCATCACCATTAATCACAATCTCTTTGCCCTCAAGTGCATTATTAATAAAATCGGGAATCATCTGATCATCATCGGATTGCATACGCGGACCGTATACTCTAAACAGGCGAACAATCTTAGTATCAATACTAAACATTGAACGGTAAGCTGAGACAATGGTTTCAGCAAAACGCTTACCCTCATCATAAACAGCGCGCTCAGACAGATTATCAACCATGCCCAAATCGCTTTCTTTAGCTTTAAAACTAGGATTATCAACATGACGCGGTCCATAGACTACTGAAGAAGAAAAATGCATGAACTTAGCACCATAGCGAACTGCAATATCTAAGAGATTTTTTACGGCAAACGAATTAGCCTCAATCGTGGCCAAACGATTATCCATGAAATTACGGGGCGACATTGGACAGGCTAAATTATATATTTCCTGAATTCCCTGAAATTCAATCTTGAATTTTTTTAATTCTGGTAAAGATTCTAAATCAATCGGCTTAGAAATGTCATGATTAATAAAAACAAAATCTGGGTTGGCTAATAAGTGATCAATGTTGCGCTCGGTGCCAGAAATAAAATTATCAATACAAATAACCTTACAATCATCTGCCAGTAAATCGCACAAATGAGAACCAATGAATCCGGCTCCACCGGCAACTATAACATTCTTTTTATCAAAAATTATCTGTTTTGGCATATACGTTAATTATTTATCTTTATTATACCAGCCTTTATGCCACGATTAAAGTCTTCCTCAAAAGCATAGAAAGATTCTAAAAGTGTTCCGGCCATATCAAACACACGGACATGAGGCGCGCCTCCAGGATAGGCGCTAAGAATAATATCAGCTAGACCATCATTATTAGTATCGCCCGCTGACAAACCGACGCCTCCCTGCCAATTTTTATTAAAACCTAAAAATTGTGATAGCAAACGGGCGCGATTATTAAAAACCTTAATCTGTGGATCGCGACCTGGACCAGGGGCAACAATTATTTCCGCACGACCCTTATCCTTGCGGCCATCAAGATTAGCTACAGCCACATTGACGCCACCGCGAAAAGTTTTTTCATAAGCTAAAAATACGCCGATTAGTTTTCCCTCTGAGGTAAAGAGTCGAATCTGTGGCTCCTGTCCAAAACCAAAAGCAACAACTATTTCTGGTCTTCCTTTGCCATCTAAATCACCGGCGGCCACATTTAAGCTGCCACGCCAGGCTGGGCCAGTAACAGCAAAACGCTTTGTCATTGTTCCCTTGTAGTCATAGACACGGACTTCGCCCCGGCCATTTGAGGCGGGAGCAACTATCATTTCTTGCTGGCCATTATCATCTAAATCACTTAAAGCAATATTTAAGCCACCGCGAAAATCTCTATCCCAGGCAATGAAAGAAGTCTTAAGTTTTCCTAAACGATTATATACTCTTATACGTGGCTCTTCGCCGGGCTTAGGAGCGATTACAAACTCATCCTCGCCATCACCGTCAACATCACCCGCGGCAAATACTGCTCCGGTCTTAGATAAATCAGCCGGTAAATTATAAACAAAGTCACCATTAGCAGCCACTACTTTTATTTCTTTACTGCCATCAACTGGCGCAACTGCTAAACGACTAACTCGGCTATATAATTTTTCTTTAGCCATCTCTACCGCCCGGTTAACATTAAGACGTCCGTTACCTAATTGTCCTAAGTAGTCAGGGTTTAGGCGACTAATATTATCAGCCGAAGCAAATAAAATATTTACAACCTCTCGTTTACTTAATTCTGGATTAGCTTGTTGAATTAAAGCTAGGGTTGCGGAGACCAGAGGTGCGGCCATGGAAGTTCCAGACCAATAACCATCATAATCATTATCAGCTCCAGGGCGGTTGCCATTAGTCGCCGTACTAAAAAAACTAATACCAGGGGAGGCAATATCAATACAACTAAAGCCAAAGCTAGAAAATCTTGTTTTCTGATCAAGTGCATCGGTAGCAGCAACACCAATCACCATGTTTTCACCAATCATCTTACCATCATAACAAGCTGGATAAATTTTAGTTTTATCAACATTATAACCTTCGCCATCAGACTGTTCATTGCCGGCTGCTGCTACCACAATTACGCCAGCGTTATGCGCGCGATAAATTGCTTCCTGCAAACCCTCGCTGTAATTAAAATTAACAAAACTCAAATTAATAATGTCGGCGCCATTATTGATAGCATAATCGATCGCGCGAATAACATCACTCACTCGTCCTTCGCCTTTATCATTAAGAGCTTTAAGCGCCATGATTTGCGCCTTCCAGGTTACTCCAACTACACCGCGATTATTATTACCAGTAGCCGCAATAATACCGGCAATCATTGTACCGTGAGAAATGCCTGCCTCGGTCCAGCCGTCAGAAAATTTTGGACTAGGGTCATTTACGTTGTTAGGAAAATCCCAACCGTAGACATCATCAATAAAACCATTGCCATCATTATCAATATTATCTCCCGGAATTTCCCCGCGATTGCGCCAGATGTTATCCTTCAAGTCCGGATGATCGATTTGAATCCCAGAATCAATAACAGCAATTACCGTATCAGGACTACCTGAAACCTTGTTCCACGCGGCATCAGCAGAAATTTTAGCTAAATACCATTGGTTATTAAAAAAGGGGTCATTAGGAGTAAGGGCGGCCGAAACCGAACCTGTAAAAAACAGGCTGGAAAGTATAAAAAAAGATGTTATGATTTTTCTCATATAACATCTATATAATAACACAAAGCCCTGTTTTTACAAGCTGGATGAAATACTAAAACAAGCTAAGTTTTAACAATTTCCGCTAAAGTTTCACGAGCACATTTCTCCCAACTAAAATTCTTGACCCGCTCCAAGCCTTTAGATCTCAATTCGGCTAGCAAGTCATTATCGGAGCCAAGCCGGGCCAATGCACTGGCCATTGCCTGCTTATCATTATGATCAAAATAAAGTGTGGCATCAGACGCAACCTCTTTAAAAACTGGAATATCAGACACGGCCGTCGGCACACCACAAGCCATCGCTTGTAAAATCGGGATACCAAAGCCTTCGTGTTTGGACGGAAAAATAAAAGCCTTTGCGCCATTAAAAACATAAGGCATGTCTTCTTCATCGACCCAACCAGGCATGATTACATCGTAATCCAAACCAAATTCAGCAATAACATATTTGACTTCATCGTAACCAAAACTAGCATCACCAATAAGAACCATCTTTTCTTTAATATCTGGTCTATTTTCACGTAACATGGCCATAGCCTCAATTAATGCTGGGATGTTCTTTTTCTTTTCAATTCGTCCTGCATACAAGAAATAAGGCGCTTCTAGACCATACCTCTCTAACACCGCTGTCGTTTTTTTTGAGTCATCAATAACGCGATACAGAGAATTATTATAACCGTTATGAACAACTTTCACTTTCTCTGCTTTCGTTTTTGGATAAACATCTAAAATCTCACTCTTTGTAAATTCAGAGACTGTAATAATTTTTTTGGCACGACGCAAAGCAAAATCAGTCGACCAATAAAGATAATCAAGAGACTCGGATTGATATTTGCCAAGAGTAAAAATACGAACTAAAATCTCGATAATTTTTTTAGAAAATACACCACCAGTCTTCACACCCGATGAGCGATAAAGATTGCGCTCTCTGACAAAGGCAATGTCATGGATTGTATTAACCGTACGACGCGGATAGCAAAGCGGCATAGTATGCGCCGGAATAAACAAAATATCAGGACGTTTAACAATCATTTCCAGAGTTAAGCGTCCCAGGGTCCAAAAAGATGCAAAGGGCCAATTCAATAATTTAAAGGAAAAATTAGGATTATGCTCAACTGCTTTTACTAATTCAGAAGAGGCTGGACTATTAAGATACAAAATGTATTTATTTTCTAGGTCAATCTTTGCTAGGTTTTTAATAAGATAAAACGAGTACCATTCAGTACCGGTCTTTCTTTTTAAGTTAGCGCGTGAAGCGTCTATGCCTATTACCATAAAAATAAAGCAAGCCCGACTTAGGCTTGCTATTTTGTTGCGAGAATACTTCGCTTATAAGAATCTAGATTATCTAAGGCAATACCTGTTCCCTTAGCAACACAGAGCATGGCATCATCAGCGACATAGGCCGGAACCCCAGTCGTACGAGCGATTAGCTGGTCCATATTGCGTAAAAGTGAACTGCCACCAGTTAAAACGATTCCTTTATCCATGATATCAGCGGAAAGTTCAGGCGGAGTCTTATTTAAGACTTTTTTAGCAGCTGCAATAATCGCTTCTAATTCATGTTGGATTGCTTCAGTTACATCATCACTAGAAACAGTAATACTACGAGGTAGCCCAGTCACAATATCACGACCACGGACTTCCATATATAACTTATCTTCCATATATAACGCCGAACCAATATTAATCTTAATTTCTTCGGCCGTTCTTTCGCCAATTGCTAAATTATATTTCTTACGGACATATTCCAAAATAGCAGCGTCAAATTTATTACCACCAACCCGAACTGAGGTTGAGGCAACAACGCCGCCCAAAGAAATAACTGCCATTTCCGCAGTACCGCCACCAATATCAATTACCATGTGACCAGTGGCTGAGCCAATTGGAATATCGGCCCCAATCGCTGCTGCTACTGGTTCCTTAATAATATAAGCCGCCTTAGCGCCAGCTGCGATTGTCGCTTCAATAACCGCTCTTCTTTCTGTGGAAGAGATGCCCGCTGGAACAGCGACCATGACCTCAGGACGAAAAAAGCGCAAGCCCCCTAGAGTCTTGTTAATAAAATAACGAATCATCGCTTCAGTCGCGCGGTAGTCAGCAATAACGCCATCCTTAAGCGGTTTGACCGCCATAATAGTATCAGGCGTACGCCCAAGCATGTCCTTAGCTTCATTGCCAACAGCTAAAATCTTTTTATCGGCAATCGAAACAGCTACCACGCTCGGCTCATTAACAACAATACCGCGACGAGGCAGATAGACTAAAGTATAGGTTGTACCAAGATCAATTCCGATCTGTTTGATAAACATAAAAAAATCAGGTATATACAACTATTCATTCTATACCTTTTAAGCAATTAGTCAAACGAGAATTTAATCAAAAGCTAAATCAGCCTCATCGTCCGTTTCCTCATCACTTTCTACTTTTTCATGATTTTTAATGATTTTAATCACCTTCTCAGCAAACTGAAAAGTGTCAAAATCTTCTTTAAAAAATACATAATCAGCCCCCATTTCTAGACTTCTTTGGCGACTATCCTCATCACTTAAATCAGTGAAAATAAAGACCTCCTTGTCTCTTAACTCAGAATCTGACTTTACTTTCTTAAGTAGCTCAAAACCATCAACCTTAGGTAAAATTAAATCTAAAACGATGAAATCAGGCTCAAACTCGCGCAGCATTGACAATAACTCCTCTTCATCCTCTTCAGCCTCGCTGACCTCGACTTCAAAATCAGCTGCGGCAAATTGCGATTCTAAGCCGTATAAAATGTTGGCATCATCTTCGATGATGAATATTTTTCTTCCACTCATAGTTTATATATTATTTAGATTTTAATTTTTGCCACCACGCTGCGTTTTCTCGATACCAAGCAATAGTTACCTCTAGACCGCTTGCAAAAGAATGTTGGGGCTTGAAACCAAGTTCGGTTTCCGCCTTAGAATAATCTATAGCATAACGCAAATCATGTCCCAAGCGATCCGCTACATATTCTACCATATTATCACTGGCCTTCATCTCTTCTAAAATAGTGCGGGTAATTTCTAAATTGCTTTTTTCATTACCGCCACCGAGACAATACGTTTCTCCAATTTTTCCTTGTTTAATTATAAGCTCTACGCCGCGATTATGGTCATCAACATGAATCCAATCGCGAATATTTTGACCACTGCCATAAAGTGGAACCTTCTTCCCTTCTAATAGATTAGTGATAAACAAGGGAATTAGTTTTTCTGGATGTTGATATGGTCCATAATTATTAGAACAATTGGAAATCGTAATTGGTAAGCCGTAAGTATGGTAATAAGCCCGCACTAAATGATCACTGCCGGCCTTAGAGGCGCTGTACGGTGAACGTGGGTCGTAAGGTGTATTTTCATTAAAGCGTGGACTATCAAAATCAAGGGCGCCAAATACTTCATCAGTGGAAACATGGTGAAAACGTAAACCCTCTGGCCTGGCCAAACGAGCGGCTTCTAGTAAAGTTCTCGTACCTTCAACGTTAGTGTGCACAAAAGCACCACTATCTTTAATAGAGCGGTCGACATGACTCTCAGCTGCAAAATGGACAATTATATCAACTCCTTTTACCGCCTCCGCTACTACCTGCGCATCACAAATATCGCCTTGAATAAATTCATAATTTGCCTCACCAACTAGGTCACGCAAATTATCCTGATTACCGGCATAAGTCAGTAAATCAAGATTGCGAATACTATCCTGAGGATATTTAGCTAACCAATAATGAATGAAGTTGGAACCGATAAAACCGGCGCCACCAGTTACTAATAATTTCATGATTTTTATAATAACAGAAACTAAACTATTTTATAAGGACTGGCCTCATCTTGCTCCCATCTAATCTCATCAACGTCCTCCAACTTCCCTTCGCCACGATAAAGTTTATCAGGAAAATTTAGACTTAAGGCAGAAACACCAGAAACACATTTATAACCATGAACGACGCCCGGTGGCACAACTACTAAACAAGGATTATCTTCACCGACCATAATTTGCAATGATTCGCCTTTAGTAAGCGAGTCCTCGCGTCTGTCCCAAAGATGTAAACTAAAACTACCGGGACCAAAAAATACGAAACAATCACTTTGCTGCACATGCTCATGAGGACCACGCACTACACCAGGATTAGTAAAACTAGCATAAGCCATCGCCGGATTAAAATCTAACTCATCACTTCGAAAAAGTTCAGCTAAATAACCACGCTCATCATGATTCTTGTGTAACTCTTTAATTATTACTCCTTCTATCATATTGTTAAATTAAATCTTAATCAAACCATTTTGCGCCCCCAAATGAGCAATCTTAGAGGCTGTGTTTTTTGCACCCAGCAGCAAAGCCTTCTTAATATCTCCCTGATATATTTCCAAGCCTGCTGCTAGTGTCGAGTTAAAAACATCACCAACGCCAGTGGTGTCAACGTGTTTCTTCTCTTTTAGAATCGGCTGATAATAAAAATCATGACCATCATAAGCATAAGCTCCTTTGCTGCCAGAAGTAATAACCGCAATCTTCGGACCGAAACCTTTAATAATTTTTAAAAGATTACGCTCATCATTCAAGAAGCGATGATTTAGTTTTTTATCGCCTAATGAAATTAAGGCTAGCTCAATTGCTTCGTCCTTATTTACAGAGAACATATAAGTGTCTTCTAGAAATGGTGCCAACTTTCCTAAGCCTGCCGAATACTGGGATTCGCTTGGATTCCAACTTACTTTAATATCATAACGACGAACGAGGGGAAAAATTTTCTTTAAAAGAGAGAGCCAATTTCCTGATAAAGAAGAGATATAAATATTCTTAGTATTCTTAATCGCTTCTAAATCAGCTGGGGTTATCGTTAACTCACCATTGGCACCGCGCTCAGTAAAAATAATACGCTCGCCTTCAGAAATAAGCACAAAAGAGAAACCGCTATTTTCTTTATCCACTTTTTTAACTAAACGTGTCGAAACGCCCCTCTCCTTAAGATTATTAATAATTGCTTTACCATTTTCATCTTTACCAATAGCCGCTAAACAAGCAGCCCTCAGGTTGAAATTGGCAAAATTAACTGCGGCATTAGCTGCGCCACCACCATAAGTATAATGGAAGCGGTCAACTCTAATCTTGGCGCCATACTCAAAAGCCAGCAACTTCTGGCGCAAAATATCGTGCGGATTATCAATCAGTAAACCCTGATTCGTAAAAAAACTGATGTCTCGAGTTGCGCCACCAATGGCAATAAAATCGTAAAGCATAGAGATAAAATATTAAACAAACAATAACAATTAAAATCATATCACATCATCTTCCGGTTTTCCAGAAAAAATGGCTTTAGTTTCTTAAATAAAGCTAGTGACAAATAAAAGAAGATGCTCCCTATGCCCAGGTTCCAGGCCGACTGATAGAGTAGGGCGCGCCAAAAATCAGCTGCCAGAACGCCAGCCCCTGACGGAAAACCAAGGGAGGAATAAACTAGTAAGGCTAATAAAAAATTATAAACCACAGTCGCTAGTAAAGTAGCAGCCCAGAAAGCATACAAAGACTTATTAGTCAGCCAATCTTTCAGGACAAGGTAGGCCGCTAATACAGCCAGAAATAGCGCTAGGGTTTGTAGGCCAAAAAAATAAAATGACAAAGAATCAAGCAAAAAACCAAAAATAAGCACAAAACGTAAGGCTGGCTTGAGGCCAAAAAGAAATAGAGAGAAAATTGAAACTAAGAGACCGAGATTAAGATAGCGAAAACTAGCCGGCAAAGAACTAATAAGATATTCCTGTAAAACAGCAAGAAACAAGCAAACTAAGATTAAGAAAAATATTCTGCCTATTCTGAGCGCCATAGCCTTAAGGAGTGATAACGGAAACAACCGTTAAATTATTCAAATTAATAAGCGGCTCAATAGTCGCGCTCTGCCAGACTTCATTGCTTTCGCTTTTAACATCAGTAACCCGTCCCACAACTAGGCCGCGTGGAATTGTACTACTAAGACCAGAAGTAATAACCGTATCGCCAACATTTATTTTTTCTAACTGCGGAATATAGTCCATCACAATCGTTAAACCTAAACGACCATCTGTTAGCCCCTGAGTTTTATCAGAATTCTGTAAAGAAGCGGCCAACTGACAACCCGGACTAGTTGTTAAACAGACACGGGCGCTATCATCTTTAAGCTCCACGATTTTACCAATAATAATTCCCTCTTCACTAAGCACTCCCATATCAAACTTTAAGCCAGCGCGACTACCTTTATCAATAATAATATCACGACTATTCTCTTCGGCTGGCAAAGAACCTTCTTTGGCAATGATATTGGCCATGATAGTTTGAAAATCATTGCTAGCAGCAAAATCTAATTGATTGCGTAGCTTATTATTCTCTTCTTCAATCATCAAACAACGAGCGCTATCAATCGCCAACTTAGCTGCCTCAGCTTCAAGTCGAGAAATTTCCGTAATCAACTCCTCCTTCTCTCTTTTTTCATCATAAGAAATTCCTAAACGAGCGCCCCAGGAATGAAACTGCGCTCCAATTGGCTTTGTAATCACAGATAAACCACGCTGCACGGGCCTTAAAATGCCAAGTAAATGTAAAAAAATCAGTAGTCCTAAAACTACTGCCGCAATCAAAATAGGATTTTTTCTACTAATTTTAATCATAGCTGGTCGGTAAAACAACCTTCTCAAATAATTCCTTGTTGCCCAAAAGCATGCCGGTCCCACGGGCCACACAAGTTAAAGGATCATCAACAATCTTAACCGGAATCTTCGCAGCTGAAGAAATTGCCTGATCTAGGCCACGAAGTAAGGCGCCACCACCAGACAAATAAAGTCCGCGCTCATAAATATCAGATACTAATTCTGGCGGAGTAGTTTCTAAAATAGTTTTTATATTCTCAATAATTTTAGCAATAGTGCGACTAATTGCTTCTCTAATCTGCTTATCGTTAATCATAATCGCTTTCGGCAAACCAGTTAACAAGTCGCGACCACGTACTTCCATTTCCTGTGGCTCACTTTGCGGCACAGCTGAGCCGATACCAACCTTAATACTTTCAGCTAGTTGTTCGCCAATTAAAATATTAAATTCTTCACGAATATAATCAATGATATTATTATCAAATTCATTACCAGCCGCCTTCAAAGATTTCCAAGTAACGACACCCCCTAAAGAGATAACGGCAATTTCAGTAGTACCGCCACCAATATCAACAATCATGGTTGCGGTCGCATCAATAACTGGCAAGCGAGCACCAATAGCAGCGGCCATCGCTTCTTCGATTAAATAAACTTTACGAGCGCCCGCTGATTTAGCGGCATCCTCAACCGCCTTCTTTTCTACTTCCGTTAAATCAAGCGGAATTCCAATAACAACACGGGGGCGAGACAAAAGAGAAAAATTTTCTCCCTGCACTTTACCAATAAAATACTTCAACATTTTTTCTGTCACTTCAAAATCAGAAATTACGCCATCAACCAAAGGTTTAATAGCTTCAATGTGTCCTGGGGTCTTGCCAACCATTTTTTTAGCTGCTTCCCCAACTTCTAAAATTTCATTAGTACGCTTATTAATCGCAACCACACTTGGCTCATTAATAACCAAACCTTTATCACCAAGATAAACTAGAGTATTTCTAGTTCCAAGGTCGATGCCTAAGTCGTGGCTGAATTTCCCGAGAAGTTTATTGAACATAATTTACAAGCTCAGTTAAAGGAATAATGGAAGCAGTATCTTCAGCGCGCTTCTTAACTTCTAAGCCGCCAGCTGCTAATGATTTACGACTAATTACGACACGATACGGACAGCCAATCAAATCGGCATCAGCAAATTTTTCACCGGCTGATAAATCACGGTCATCATACAAAACTTCAACTCCAGCCTTTTGTAAGCTCTCATAAACTTTACCAGCTTCCTCATTTTCATTTAAAGACAATAGATGAATTTTAAATGGCGCTACTTCTTCTGGCCAAATAATTCCCTTCTCATCATGACAAACTTCAACGATTGTTCCCAAAGCTCGGCTAATTCCTA
>CAYGOK010000008.1:0-30124 GCA_964351585.1 uncultured Gammaproteobacteria bacterium
TAGTTTTATCACAATTATTTTCGGACTTTGAATTAAAGGGCGATAAAATAAGGGTGAAACACACTTTAGGAGGTGGATTTCTTGCCGAATGGATGCCTCGAGTAAATAGCACTTTCGGACCAGTAAAATTTGGCCAAGATTATGAAAAAACAGACGCTTTCGCGCCTGCTTGTTCAACGATGCTCCCGGGGTCGGATTCGAACCGACGACCAATTGGTTACACTTACCCACTAATTTCTTGAGTGGCGTGGACTATATCATCATCCAGACATCTGGATGCGAGGCACTTCGGGCTGTCTTTTTGAGACAGGCCTACTCCCTTTCGGGATAGTCTCTGAACCTTCCCTGACAAGTCAGGGCTTGGCTGCTGATTACCTTGATCTTACGATTTTAGGCTTCCAGACAGTTCACCTCGTTTTCACCCTCTGATTACTCAAAGGGGCTGCGTAGAACATTTATATTTCTATAAAGCGTATTCACAGCCAACTGCGCTACCGCTGCGCTACCCGGGAATATTAAATTACTATCATATTTTAGCAGATGACAATATTCTGTCAACGCCAGATATGAGCCAAGAATAGGGCTAATTTTCTTTATCATTGACAAATTACTAATTTTATGCTATAATATCCCTACGAACATTAAAATAATAGATATGGAAATTACTGGCATTATTATTGCTATCTTAATTCTCGGGCTCATTATTAGCCCCGAAAAAGCACTCAAAAGCATAGGCCTGCCAAAGTGGGCCAAAACAATGAAGTCATCCGACAAATGGATGATAAACGGAAAAGAAGTGCTGGGCAAAGCGCAGATAGTAAAGTGGCTACTCTTAGCCCTAATGAAATTAGCCTTGCTAATACTATCCTTCTTCGCCTCCCTTTTCCAAACTGCCTTGTTCTCGGCCAAAAAAATGTTACCGAGCGTGATAAAAAAATGATTCGAAAGAATCGCCAAACCAAAAACCGTCCCCTCAACCAGGACGGCTTTTTTTATTCTAATAACAATATTTATACTTAGTAATCCCTCAACTTCTCTAAACCTTTGAACTTTCTAATTTTTTCCAAAGCCTTAGATTCGATTTGACGGATACGTTCACGAGTAACTTCAAACTCCTGACCAACCTCTTCTAAAGTATGAGCAACGCCATCAAGTAAACCGAAACGCATTTCTAAAATTTTCTGTTCGCGAGGTGAAAGCTGAGCAACAATATCACGAACGTAGTCTTTTAAGAGCTGTAAAGCAGCGGCTCGGTCAGGGGTAACATTTTTAACATCTTCAATAAAGTCTTCCAGGGTTGAATCTTCTTCATCATCACCAATGGTGGTTTCTAAAGAAATCGTATCCTGAGAAATCTTCATGATATATCTAACCTTGTCTAACTCTTCTCCCATTTCTGAAGCAATTTCTTCAGCCAAGGGTTCGCGACCCAATTCTTGAATTAAATTACGTTGCACCTGTTGAAACTTATTAATAGTTTCCACCATATGAACCGGAATACGAATTGTACGGGATTGATCAGCCAGAGCGCGCGTAATCGCTTGGCGTATCCACCAAGTCGCATAGGTTGAGAATTTAAAACCCTTACGATATTCAAACTTTTCTACCGCTCTAAATAAACCAATATTTCCCTCCTGAATTAAATCCAAGAGACTCATGCCTTTAGCGCCAGCAAACTTCTTAGCAATCGAAACTACTAAACGTAAGTTCGCTTCAATAATTTTTCGCTCTGCTTCCTTGTCACCCTTTTCTTTACGCTTAGCAAGTTCAGTTTCCTCTTCACCCGTTAATAGTGGCACTTTGCCAATTTCTTTCAAATACATCTGAATAGAATCAGCACTTAATTTTGATAAATCAACTTGCATAGCGGCGTGCTGAGCAGCGGCCCGACCAGTAAGAACTGGTTCCGCGGGCATATTCCCGGCAACATCTAAAATTCGACCCGAATCTTCGGCGATGCGAATACCGTTCTTCTGTAAGTCGCCTAAAAAGACATCGTATTCATAAACATACTCTTCAATTTCTGGAAAAAGATAAAGCAACTCAGTCTCAGTAATAAAACCACGCAAGCGCCCCTTATCAATCAGTCTCTTTAGTTTTTCTTCGCTTGGTTTAACAATTTCTCGTGGCGGTAATTCTATTTTGATCTTAACTAATTTAGCTGCCGAAACAACTTTCTTAACAGTCTTCTTGACTGGTACTTGTGCTTTCATCTTACCCAAAGGCTTATGAGCCTTGGCTTTAGGATGAGGCTTAGGTGCGGTCTTTTTTACCGGCGCCTTCGCAGCCAATTTTTTGACGGTCGCTTTAGCTTTTGCCGGGGTCTTTTTGACCGAGGCAGCCTTCACCGTCGCCTTGTTGTTTTTCTTCGGCTGTTTTACCATATGTGTATTTTATATTAACTTGTTCAATTCTTCGGTAACCTGTTTGAGCTCTAACATTATGCGTTCAACCTCAAGCGGGTCACCTTGGCCACCAGCGGCCTTTTCTGTGGTCATTAAGGCCTTTTCTAGCTGATGAATACGTCTCTGATAGTCAGCACGCCGGAGTTCAATAGCAATTTTTATAACCTCATCACGAGCCTGTTCATAGGTATGGCCATAGAACTCTTTTTCCCCGACTAAAACTAATTTTTCTAACTTCGGTACAAATTCTGGCGCTTCGCTTTCCAAATAAGCACGAAAGTGATTATAGTCGAGCGAATTCGCTTTATTATAGTAAATAATTAAGTTTTTGTAAAATCTGGAGTTCTCCTCAGGCCGTGTCTGGGCGGGGTCTAGTCTTTCGAGCCCACAGCCGATAAGTTCTGGTAAGCGAATAATAAGCGCGAGAAATAATTCCGACATTAAATCTTCCCTTGTGGCCGGGTTGCTCTCGGTCGCTAATGCTCTTTCTTTGTTTATGGTTAATTTAACATCTCCAAATGATGCTTTAATATATCCTGATTCCGCTTTCATGCGGTATTGTTTCAGCGTATTACTATTTTGAAACTTATTAAAATCTTCACGCAAGTCGCCTTCTGATAAATCTAGTTCTTCACCAATCCGCTTCAACCAATAGCCCTGCTCGGATTTATCTGGAACTAGGGCAATCATCGTAAACATTTTATCGCGTACCTGGCGCTTGTTTTCTAAACTATTTAAATCTAACCCAGCGCTAGCTTTTTGAAAATAGTAAGCGAGCATGGGCTGGGCATTTTCTACCGCTTGGCGAAATGCATCGGGGTCACGCTTCAAGCATTCATCCGGGTCTTTGCCGTAAGGCAAAGTAATTACTTTAATATTTAAACCCTGGGCAAGTGCTTCCTTAATTCCTCTATCAGCAGCGTTCTGCCCGGCCTCATCCATATCAAACGCTAAGGCAATATTTTTAGTAAATCTTTTAATAAGTGTTACCTGCTCAGTGGTAAGAGCTGTTCCTGATGTAGCAATTACGTTTTTTACATTATGATTATAGCAAGCAATCACATCCATCTGCCCTTCAACGAGAATTACTAAATCAGCTTTCTTAATAGCATCCTTAGCACGATTTAAACCAAATAAAATTCGGCTCTTATCATAAATTTCTGTTTGCGGACTATTAATATATTTCCCCATCTTCTCGGTCTTTTCTTTTTCTGGATTAACGCGCGCCGTAAAAGCAACTAGATTATTATTAACATCAGCAATCGGAAACATTATCCTATCACGGAAACGATCGTAATACTGACGACCGGAATTAAGACTGCCTTCGCGCTTAATAATTAAACCCGCGGCCGCAATTTCTTCATCACTATACTTACTACCGACCTTAGGACGAGCTAATAAAAATTCATATAAACTACTCCAGGAATCTGGACTATAGCCCAAACCCCAATCTTCTATCGTTGCTTCTTTAAGACCACGGGCGAGTAAATATTCTTTTGCTTTCTTGCCTGCTTCTGATTTTAAAACATGGGCATAGTATTTGCCGGCTAACTCCATAATATCTAACAAGCGATTACGCTTGGAGCGCGATTCGGGATTATCATTATTTAAAGTCACGCCCGCTTTAGTTGCCAGAAGACGCAGGGCTTCGATAAAAGTTAGTCCTTCTTTTTCCATGATAAAGGAAAACACATCACCGCCGCGACCACAACCAAAACAATGCCAAATCTGTTTATCTGGAGAAATAGAAAAAGACGGCGACTTTTCATTATGAAAAGGGCAAAGGGCCTGGAAATTTGCGCCGGTCGACTTGACCGGAATGTATTCCCTTATGACCTCAACAATATCTAGTTTTGCTTTGATTTCCTCGCGGTCAGACATAGCAACTAATTAATTAGACAAAAAATTCCGGTAAAAGTAATCCTTGTAAACGTCTCACTTCATCTTCAACCAAGGGACCATCGTACTCAGCATTATGGCGATTATAACCGGCATAACCAGGCTTCTTTTGATCAAGATGGATGTTAAAAACTATCAGTTCCTGTCCCTGGGCATCAACCTGTTCTTTATAATAGACATGGAAACGGGGATAAAAATCACGCGCTAAGCGACGAGCAAAACTACGTTCGCCGTCTTCTCTTTCTGGAATAAAGGTATAACCAGCACCTCTAAGCCAGTTTTCCGGTGCTTCCTGTAGCTGTTTTTTCTTCACAATTATTTTCATATCTTGTACTTCTGAAAACGATAAATTTATAAATAAAGAAGTTGTAAACACCAATGGTAAAATTAACGATAACCTGGGAAAAAAGGTACCAGATGCCAACGTTATAAACTAAGGTGTGCATCAGGAAGCCATTGATATTTAGACCGATAAAGGCATTGGTAATATATATTACGAACTGTACGGGCATCTTCTTCTGGCAATAGTTTCGGAAAGTCCAGAATTTTTGCAGAGTAAAGCTAACAATGAAAGACAGAATGAAGGCAAGACTAGTGGAAAAAACTAGTTCCCACTTAAACACACCGTAGAACAAAAACAGAAAGAATAAATCAACAGTAGCGGCTGTTGCCCCAGCAAAGAAAAATTTTACTACCGATTTCCTGTGGTTACAAACTGTATATATTTTTGGCCAAGAACTATTAAACCAGATTCTAAATTTCGTATACAAACTATTTATTAGGGGCATAACTTGAAAAATAATTATCCAGGACCCACCTGGTGATTGTTTTGCTCTCTCGGAAACGTTCATTTTTGCCAGCACTATTTAAAACAGCGGCAATAAATTCGTCTCCATTAGGACTGCGGAAACGACCAACAAAACAATATCCCGCCGCCTCGGTATACCCAGTCTTTCCTCCCAGTGCTTCTAATTCTCCTGGCGCCGTATCAAATAATAAATGATCAGTTGATTCAATAAAAATTTCTTTTCCTTCAAGGGTTGTTACGCGATATTCTGGCATAACCACAGCTTCGCTAATTTCTGCCCACTCTAAGGCAGCTTGAGCAAGTAAAGCAACTTCACGGGCAGTGGAAACATTTTTCGAACTAAGCCCAATCGGGTCAGCAAAACTAGTATTGTCCAAGCGTAAAGTCTTAGCCTTATCATTCATGCGCTTAACAAATTCTTCCTCACTTAAACCAGTGGCATGAACAAGCGCAATGGTCGCGCCGTTATCAGAAGCTACTAGACTAGTTAAAAATAAGTCGCGCAGATTAACCGTATCGCCTAGAAAAAAATTTAAACGTCCGCCTTCAATGCTGTCGGCTCTAGTAATTTTGTAGCTACTTTCCCAATCAGGATTTGTCTCTAAAAATACTAAAGCAGTCATGAACTTAGTAATACTGGCAATCGGCTGTTGTTCGCTGGCTCCCTTATCAAAAAATAGGAAGCGACCATCCGGTGAAAGGACGGCAGCGCGCGGAGCGGCGACAATTTCCATCTCATTCTCTGACGCTAACGAGTATGACTGCCAACTCTGATTAGCGACTGTAGGTAAACTGGAAAACGCCGACAATAAAACTATAACTATATTTAACAACCAATTCCAAAACATGATTTTTTCTACTTATCACCTTCGCCAACCTCTAGGGCTGCTTGCAAGGTTTCTGAATTATTTAGCTGAGTATAATCTGGTAATTCTTCCAGGCCGCTTATTCCTAAGAAGCGGATGAAATCCATAGTAACGGAATAATAATTCTCATTCTTACTCTTATCAAATTTTTCTTCGATTAGTCCGCGCAAAAGTAAATTACGGATAATCAAGCTACAATTAATCCCACGAATTCTTTCAAGCTCTAACTTACTAATCGGACCGCGATAGGCAATAATTGTTAGTGCTTCTAAACTTGGCTGCGATAATTCCCCACTTGCTTCGCTCTTTAAAAAATCTTTGACTAAAGCTGCGTTCTCGCTAGTCGTAGTTAACTGATACTGACCGTTATGCTTAATAAGAGCCAGGCCGCTATTTCTTTCTTGATAGTCGCTAGCTAAAGAATTAAGGGCCTCTTCTACCTCATTAACTTTAACACCAACCGCTGCGGCCAATTCTTTAGCAGAAACTGCTTTAATGGAAACAAAGATTAGTGATTCTAATTGTGCTTTTAAATTATTCATATCTTTCGCTGACGATATGGATATCATCAAATAAATTGTCTTGTTCAAAAATTAATTCTTTCTGCTTAGCTAATTCTAGAACTGCTAAGAAACTAACAATAATATCCGTCTTGTCACCAGCCTCTTTAAGAAGGCGAGAAAAATTAACTTTAAGCTTTTCTAAGAGCAGGCGACGGATAGAGGAAATTTTTTCTTCAATATTTATTTTCGCCTCCAATCTTTCCTCCGGTAATTTCTGCTCTTGTTTTTTTAGAAGTTCAGCAATAATCCGCTTCATCTGTTCTGCTAAATTTTGTGGCGTTGCTTTAGACGGGGGCGCAAATACTGGTTCAGAACTTTGGACACGACGACTCTTAGTTAGAGGCGGGATAAATAGAAAATTTTCCTGAGCTATGATATCTTTAATTTTCTGGCTGGCGGCAATAAATTCCTTATACATTTTCAACTGTCTTTCTAAGTCGCCACTATCGTCCTCTTCTTCTTCGGTATAAAGATAAGGTAAAAGTGCTTTGGATTTAATATAGAGCAGCTTAGCTGCTACTACTAAAAAATCAGCCAGCTCTTCCGGTTCAATGCCGCTTGCACTTTTAATATAAGCGACATATTCATCGGCAATCTTTGCCAGGTTAATTTGGGTTATATCCATCTCCTCGCTTTCAATCATTGAAAGTAGGAGTCCTAAAGGTCCAGAAAATTGTTCAGTTCTAAATTCAGCCATAGAATCACTTAAAGTCCGATCGGTTCGGCCATGATTTCTTTCTCAATAATTTTTTGCCTAATATTCCAAAGCTTGGTTTCTAAACACTGATAACCAGCCTCATGATCTTTTGTGCCAATATACATTGGACGGTCATAGGCGCCAAAATCTTGGCTGCTAGTTCTAAAAGTAGCACAGAAGGCAAAAGAATCTTCATCAATTATTTTGTATTCAATTGGCTCTTTCGTTTCTGGGTCAATTAAAGCTTGCTTGTCTAGATATATGTTTAAATCATTTTCTAAAACTGTTAAATCTGCTGGCAAGGTGTCGTTTCTTTCGTAATAGCTGTTAACAGCACTTTCCAAACTACTCATGTTATTAATCACAATCTGATCTAAGCGACGATCACGTGCCTCTTTAGGAGATTCCACAAAGAACCAAGCAGCAATAAAAGCAGCCAAGACTAAAGCCAATGAGGCAAAGAAGAAAATCTTTACTACCTTATCACTCTTAACTAAATCGGTGCGCTTGATATCGTAAAAGTAATATGAAAACACTAAACTGGAAATAATAAAAATAGTGGCCGCTTTAAGAATAAAACGAGAAGTGAGCTCACCGGATAAAAAATTATTAATTACACCGATAAACACTCCCAAAATTATCATCGAAGAAACAAAGAGAATAAAATAAGTTAACCAGCGTCTAACGCCTGAAGTTATTGGCAAGTCTTCTTTCTTTAATCCGCGAGCAATTAAACGAGAAACGAGATAAAAAATCGGCGCCGCAATTAAGAGAGCCGAAATAGCAAATTTAAGTTGACCGTCATGATTATAATAACTACCAATCATCAAAGCGTCGGCTACAGTCTTATCAATAATAGCAAAGGCAACCAAGCCAACTGAGATGGAAACAAAAATCAGTGACACTAAGGACAAGAGATAATAAAAAGCGTATTTTGCATTGTTATTCTCCGTCATAAATTTATTTTTAATAAATTATTTTACTTAAAACGAGGCACACCAAATAAAACTAGGGGGTCAAGCGTCTAACATCACGAGGCAAGAAACAGGATTCCTTAATGTTTGCAATATCTAACAACTTCATCACAATACGAGCCGGACCAATACCGGCACCACCGTGATTTGGACAACCGTAACGGAAAAAGTTTATGTAGTCCTTTAACTCTTCGAGGCTCATGCCCTTTTCTAGGGCCTGCTTTTCTAAAACATCAACTCGATGCTCTCTCTGTGCTCCGGTCGTTATCTCTATGCCCTTGTAAAGTAAATCAAAACTCTTAGTTAAGGACGGATTGTCGGCGTGACGCATATGGTAGAAAGGGCGAACTTCTATTGGGTAATCAATAACAAAAACAAAATCATGATTAAATTCTTTTTTTATCATAATTGATAATTCCCTTTCTTCCTCTGGTGAAAAATCATTTTCCTTCTCACTTTTAATACCAGCCGCTTTAAGTTTTTCCTTAGCGTCCTTCAAAGTTATTTTTGGAAAAGGTTTAGCCGGTACTTCGATATCCAAATTTAAATTTTCTTTCAAATTTTTAAAACCAGCAATAAGCATATCTTCTTCCGCGTCCATAATATCGGCATGAGAATCAATGAAAGAAATTTCAAAATCCCAACCGGTAAACTCCGTTACGTGTCTAGTGGTAAAAGATGGCTCTGCTCTAAAAACTGGGCCGAAGCAAAAAACTTTTTCAAAACCTGAGGCCATAGCCATTTGCTTATAGAACTGAGGGCTCTGTGACAGATACGCTTTACGATCAAAATACTTAACCTCAAAAACTTCTGAACCAGATTCGCTGGAAGTGCTCATAAGACAAGGAGTATACACTTGCAAAAAGTTATTAGACGCAAAATATTGTCTAAACCCAGCTTCTAAGCCAGTCCAAACTTTAAAAATAAGTTGATGCTCTTCTTGTCTTAAATCAAGCCAGCGCCAATCAAAACGATTGTCGACATTAGCTTCATTATCAGCCTTAGTTAAAACAGGAATCGGTAAATTTTCATCTGCTAAAGAAATAAGTTCAGCGCTCTCAGCGGCAAGTTCAAAATCTTTCACCGGGTTAGGATCATTTTTCTTGGCTGGCTTTTCTTGGAGAAGACCAGAAACTTTGATAACACTTTCGAGTGTTAACTTGGAGGCAACATCAAATCCACCTTTATCAGCGGTAAAAACAATTTGCATGGCTCCGCTAATGTCGCGCAAGTCAACAAAAATAATATCTTTATGAATACGAAGATTTCTGACCCAGCCAGCTACGACTGCTTGGCCGCCACCCTGCTTTTTCGCCTCAGCGATTAAAACTCTAGACATAAATGTAAATATTTGTGTTTATCACCAAAAATAAAGCGTAAATTCGCTTTTTTTATATTAAAATAGTATCTCATTTCCTAAATTTTAGCAAGGCGACAAATCACCGTTTTATAGCCTATTTTTTATACTAATTTTAACTTCTAAAAGTTAAAAAGCTCTTGACTAAAGTTACTATTTCTTTTACAAATTTTTTATCTACTTTTAATTTTTTACTAGCCTCGAGTTCATTGTCTAATATAAAGCGCAGCAGTTTAACGCAATTATCAGATATTATGAGAAACTCTTGACCTAAACGCGGGGTTTTTACAAAACAATCAGCGCAAACTAGACCGCCACTTTTTAAATCAAAGTAATTCTTCCCTGGTTTAGCAGGCAGACGACACTCTAAACAACTCCCAACTTGCGGTTGATAGCCAATAAGAGCCAGAAGCTTGAAAGCAAAAAAGGCAAACAATAAATCACCTTCTTCTTTTGAAAGTGACTCAAACGCGCGACTATCAAGTAAATCTAAATAAGAACTAAAAAGTAAAAACAATTCTGGCTCTGCTTCCCCCTCCTCAGTCATTTTACGTAACCAATTTACTCCTAAACCAGCATAATAAACAGCATTTAAATCTTTTTTTAAATTCAAATACTGCTCCCGAGCAATAACACCACCAACATAATCTCGCCCCTTGCCATTAATCACCATTAAATCAACTACGCTCAGTGGTTCAATATGACCTACTAACTTTGAGCCAGCTTTTTTAGCGCCACGTGCAATTAGCGCCAGCTTACCGTAATCCAGAGAATAAAAGACAGCCAGGCTATCATTCTCACGATAATCCTGGCGGCTTAAAACTATAGCTTTAGTATTACGACTGCTGTCCATTTTATGAGGGCAAACTATCTAAATAATCTTGCAAAATTATCGCAGCGGCGACCTCGTCTCTTTCGGCTTTATGCTGAATACGTTTACCTCTAGTTCCAGGAACTGGTTTTAAACCACTACCCAAAGCATCGGCGGCGCGACTGCTTAAGCGCTCATCAAAAAAAACAATGGGACAATTAGCTCCCTCCTCTAAACGCGTCACAAAATCTAACCACTGTGGATTATTGGCAACCTCTCCCGCCATTTTCTTAGGAGAACCTAAAACAACCAACTCAATTTCCTCCTCGGAAATTACTTTGATTAGCTCGCTGACGTTAGCGACTGTCATAAAAGGCAGGGCTAATTTCATCTCCCCGTCAGCGGTGGCGAGCCCAATGCGCTTTTCGCCCCAGTCTACTCCTAAATATCTTTCTATCTTTGTGTCCATATAAATTATTTCCAAGCAGTCATTATTTCCGGACCATCTTCAGTAATTGCCACTGTGTGCTCAAAATGGGCACTCAGTGAGCCGTCAGCAGTTAAGATGACATAACCGTCATCAGCCACTTTAACGCGCCAATCGCCGCCATTTATCATCGGTTCGATTGCAATTACCATTCCGGGCTGCAAAACAATGTTTTCCGGTGAGCGATCATTAATTTCAAAATTAAATACATCTGGATCCTCATGAGCATAGTAACCAACACCATGACCAACCAAATCACGCACGATACCATATTTATTTTTCTTGGCCGGCTGAGCAATGGCGCGCGCGACGTCAGCTAATGTATTACCTGGCTTTGCGGCCAAAATTCCTGCCTCTAAACATTCCTTAGCGACGTTCATTAAATCATAGGCCTGAGCGCTAACTTTTCCCGCCGGGACTGTCGCGCACATATCAGTAAAATAGCCACCTTGTTTAGAATGAGGGTTTACTGGTGCTTGAAATTTTTGACGCAACTCTTCGGCCACCGGCCACTCCATGCCCAAATCTAAATCAACGATATCACCTTCTTTAATTATTCTATTGGGCAAAGCGCTACCATGAACAACCTCATCATTTAAAGAAACGCATAAAGACGAGGGGAAAAATACTCCCCCGCCCATTGGATAGTCCTTGAAGGCTGGTGCTCCACCAGCGGTCGCAATCAAGCGATTCGCTAAATCCTCGAGGTCGGCAGTGTGTACGCCTGGCTTAACCTCAGCTAAAAGAGCGTTCAAAATTTGCGCTAAACGTTGACCGCCTTCTTTAATTATTCTAATTTCTTCTTTTGTCTTTATATAAACCATAATTTTTACATATCAGTTAAGCGAAAGGCATTAGTGCCGCGCTTTTTTTCTGGTTCTGCCTTTGGCTCATCACCAGGCTTCTTACTCATTTTCTTCTCTAAATCTCTTTCAATATCAGAAACCTCTAAACGCTTCTCTTTTTCTTCGCGCCAATTAACACGATAGAATGGTAAACGCGTCTTTAGTCTATTTTCTTGAGGATTAAAACGTCGCGATAAAACTCGACCGGTCATCGACATACTTTCTTTATCTATTCCTTCAGGATGAGAATCAAATTTCATTCGAGATTCACCCCCGGTGCGCTCACGATCAAAGCGAGTAACCTTACCCAGTAGTCGCGCCTTCGCCTCCTTGTCACGTTCAGCAGCAAAAGTAGCATCCTTATCCAAGGCCCTCGCCATATTTATTTTATTTTCTTTTATCTCTACTTCCTGAGCTTCGCCCAAGTGTTTAAATATTTGTTTAATTTCTTTAGCATCGTCCTTGGTCAGCTTGCTGCCCTCTAATTTTCTAACCATATTCCAAGCACTGGCCTGACGGAGACGACTAAACTCATTGCGACGAATAGCTATTTCATTTTTTTTAAGAGCTTTAACAATTGAGGGCAGATTTTCTTGTAAATTACTTAACTCGCCCGATTTTGTAGCTCTAGCCAAGCGACGCGAAAAACTGCCAGCACCGAGCGTGGCATGAAAATTTTCACTACCTGGTAAATCCTTAATTCTAACCATACTAATCTTTTAAGCTAGTTAACAAGTCACGAACATCATCTAAATCATTAAGTGTTAAACCGAGCTTGATGCGGTTATGGTAAAGCGAATACATATCTCGGCGTACAGACAAACCCGAAATACTAATTCCCTTACGTTTCTTAACTTTATATTTCTCTAGTAAATCCTTAATCAAATCTTGATTATCTTTATCTAGATGACGATAGCGCGGATTACGCCTCATTAGCGCATCCATGCGTTGATCAATCCGATACTCAGTTTGTTTACCCAAATCTTTAGCAACTTCTTTAAGTGGCATATTATTGATATATTATCCCTTATCACTAAATAATAACATAAAAGCAGCGGCTTTAAAAACCGCTGCTTTGAAGTCAAAAAATATTTTTCAGTTTAGAGACCATCATATTCACGCATGGTTAACTGCGCTTCAATTTGCTTCACGGTTTCAATAACTACTGAAACGACGATAAGTAAACTAGTACCACCGATGGCAAAAGCTTGAATACCGGTAATATACTGCATGACAAGTGGTAAAACAGCAATAAGACCCAAGAACAAAGCGCCAACGAGAACAATCTTATGAGTAGTAGCGGCTAAATACTCGCTGGTGTGCTTACCAGGACGGATACCAGGAATGAATCCACCTTGCTTCTGTAAATTTTCAGCAATTCTATCAGGATGGAAAATAACTTCGGTATAGAAATAAGTGAAGGCAAAAACCATCAAGAAATAAACAATACCGTAGAAAAGCTGGTTGTTAAAAAGGGTAATTACCATTTCTGCGCCACTAGCAATCCAAGGAGTTTTGGCATGGATTAAAAACTGGGCAATCATTGATGGGAACAAAACAACAGAAATTGCAAAGATAATCGGGATAACGCCAGCCATATTAACACGCAAAGGCAAATGAGTACTTGTGCCACCAAAAGCGCGACTACCTCTTATTTGTCTAGCATACTGAACGGGAATATTGCGTTGGCCTTCGTTAATAATAACCACACCGATAACGGTAATCAAAGTAATTACCGCAAAGCCGATTAACATAAACAGCTGGCTCTGATCAAAAGTTAAAATAATTTGTTGCACCATTCTTGGTAAAGCGGCAACGATACCAGCAAAAATGAGCAAAGAAATACCATTGCCGACTTTCTGCTCGGAAATAAGTTCACCAATCCACATCAAGAGAATAGTACCAGCAGTAATAGTGATTAACATTACGCCCAACTGAATAGCACTACCATCTTCTAATAAACCAGCCGCGGAATTACGCAGCAAGGTAATCATACCGTAAGATTGTAAAATACCTAGAGGAACAGTCAAAAGTCTGGTCCACATATTAATCTTTTGGCGACCAGCTTCTTCCTTCTGCATTTCTTCAATAGTCGGCACTATCATGCCCAATAACTGAAAAATAATAGAAGAAGTGATGTAAGGAGCAACACCCATCATTACGATGGAAAATGTTTCCATGCCGCCGCCTGAGAATAAATTCATCAGTCCTAAAATCTGGTTGGAAGCAAAGAGGCTTTTTAAAGCCGCTTCATTAACACCAGGAATTGGAATGTGAGCTAGCAAACGGAAAATCGCCAACATGCCCAAAACGTATAAAATTTTGTTGCGAACTTCCCTTGCCTTCCAGATTTGCGTCAATTTATCAAACATATAGAATCAAGTTATGGCTATCCTTACTTAGCTTGCGCCTTGACACTCTCACTTAATTTTACACCCTCAAAAGTTACCTTAACAGTCAACTTTTCTTTACCTAGAATTTTTACTGGCAAAGCAGAGGATGCAACTAAGTCTTTAACTGCTAAATTTTCTGGATTTACAATTTCGCCATCCTTAAAGTTAGTATTAATGGCCTTGATACTCACTACTTGATTTTTAGGCTGCAATGATCTAAAACCACGAGACTTCGGAGTTTGCAGTAACTGCTGTCTCATACCTAAACGCTTCAAACCAGAAACGCCAGAACGAGACTTTTGGCCCTTCAAGCCTCTAGTACTATAGGTGCCGTGCCCGGAAGCATTGCCGCGACCAACTCTTTTTTTGGTCTTAGCAGATCCCTTGGCCTGCTTGATGGTGTTTATTGATAACATATGGATAATTTGAAAACTAATTTATTGCTCTTTTCCTAAATTATTTCTTGACTACTTTAACCTTCTTGGCCTCTAGTTTAGCTTCTGGCTTAGCTTCCGCTACAACCTCTTTAACTACTTCGGCCTTAACTGGCTTATCGCTCTTACGTAATTTAGAAATTGCTTCAATCGTACAGCGAGCATTATTAATCTTATTATTTGAACCTAAAGTCTTGGAAGTAACATTCTTAACACCAGCGAGTTCAAGAATAACACGAGTAACGCCACCAGAAATAACACCACGACCCTGTTTAGCTGGCTTCAACATGATTTTAGCTGCGCCTTGCTTATTATGAACTTCGTGAGGAATGGTTTCGTTAACGATTGGAACATTAACCATGGTTTTCTTAGCTCTATTAACAGCCTTGTTAACCGCCATAGTAACATCAGCGCCCTTGCCTAAGCCGACACCAACGTTTCCTTTTCTGTCGCCAATAGCAACACAGGCACGGAAATTCATTCTTTTACCGCCGGCCATAACACGAGTAACACGAGCGACTTCAAGAATGCGTTGCTCAAACTCATCACGCTTTTCTTCGCGATCGCGTCTGTCACCTCTTCTTGGTCCGCGTCCTCCGCGCTTTTTATTGTCGCCATAAATATCTTTGGCAACAGTAGCAGCGGCACCAGCAGCAAAACCTTGATTATCGCTTGTATTTATCTTTTTATCTTCGGACATATGTTCTTTTATTTAGATATCGTTGTTCAGGATTAGAATTGCAAACCACCCTCACGAGCTCCTTCAGCCACAGCTTGCACACGACCATGATACTTGTAAGCACCACGATCAAAGACAACAGCAGTGATTTTTTTAGCAGCCGCTTTTTCAGCAATCATTTTGCCTAGCTCCTTGCTAATTTCAACCTTCTTGCCCTTAGCCTTAACTTCAATAGTAGAAGCGCTAGCAATTGTCTTGCCGGAAGCATCGTCAATGAGCTGTAAAAACATGCCACGATTAGAACGAAAAACGCTCAAACGAGGGCGACTAGCAGTGCCAACAATTTTAGCGCGAACGCGTGCGTGGCGCCTGGCTTGCTTCTGATTTTTCTCCTTATTTTTATCCATATAATTTATTCGTACTTAATTCGCGAATTATTTGCCCTTAGTAGCGGACTTACCAGCCTTGCGGCGGATGATTTCATCAGAATATTTAACACCCTTTCCTTTATAAGGCTCTGGTTTTCTTAACTTGCGGATTTGAGCGGCCATTTCGCCAACCAATTGCTTGCTAGCACCGCTTAAAGTGATGGCATTTCCTTCAACAACAGCAGTAATTCCAGCTGGTAGAAGAAATTCAATTGGATGAGAATAACCCAAACTTAAATTCAATTTATTACCAGCGACGTTAGCACGATAACCAACACCATTAATTTCTAATTTTTTTGTAAAACCTTCGCTGACACCAATCACGGCATTTCTAGTCAAACTCCAAACCAAGCCCCACATTGCGGCAGCATTCTTGGCTTCTTTATCTTTCGGGGCAACAGAAATTGCCTGCTCTTCAATTGTAACAGCGATTAGCTGATTAACCAATACTTTGAGTTCTCCTTTTGGGCCTTTAACAGTCAGAAACTCCCCAGCAAAGGAAGCGCTGACGCCGGCCGGCATGGTAATTGGTAATTTTCCTAGACGTGACATATAGCGTTTCGATTTAGATGATTAAAAGATTTCGCCGATGACTTCGCCGCCGATTTGCTGCTTTTTGGCTTCTTTGCCAGTCATCATACCGCGAGAAGTAGAAATAATAGCGGTACCGAAATTATTAAGAACAGTCGGAATTTCCGCCTTGGAAGCATAAATCTTCAGACCAGGAGTACTAACTCTTTGGATAGAACTAATCTGAGGCTTGCCGTTCTTGCGATATTTTAACTGTATGCGCAGTTCATCAAAGCCATTATGCTTGCCATCCAGGCCGCCTGGAACAACTTCCGCCTTCTTGACCCAGCCTTCAGTTTCTAAGATTTTAGCAATCTCGAATTTCAGCTTGCTCATAGGCAAAAGAATCTCCGCTTTCTTTACGACCGAGGCGTTCCTGATTCTTGTGAACATGTCTGCGATGGGATCCATCATATTTTTGGTTTAACTTAAATTTCTAAATTACCAGCTCGATTTCCTGATTCCCGGCAAATCGCCGTTATCGGCTAGCTCTCGGAAACAGATACGGCAGAGCTTGAAATCCCGCATGAATCCGTGGTTGCGGCCGCAGCGCCAGCAACGGTTAATTTTACGGGTAGAAAACTTTGGTTTTCTTTTTGCTTTGACTATTAATGCTGTTCTTGCCATATTTATTGAAATTATTTGCTGTCTTTCTTAAAAGGAAAGCCGAATGAACGGAAAAGTTCTAAACCTTCCTCACGGTTCTTAGCAGTAGTATTCAAACAGATTTCTAAACCGAAGGAATTGTCCATATCTTCAATCTTTACTTCTGGGAAAGCACTCTGATCTTTGAAACCAATCGTCATATTTCCAGTTCTGTCCATTCCCTTTTCGCTGATACCGCGGAAGTCGCGGACGCGAGGAAAAGTAATGCCAACCAATTTTTCAACAAAATCGTACATTCTCTGACCACGTAAAGTGACTTTAGCACCAACGGTCATGCCTTCTCTGATTTTGAAAGAAGAAATTGATTTCTTGGCTAGCGTGAAAACTGATTTCTGTCCGCTAATTTTGGTTAATCCTTTGCTAACTGCCTCCAAATAATCTTTTTCTTTGGTGTGTTTTCCTAGGCCAACGTTAAGCACGACTTTGGTTAAGCGCGGAACTAACATCGCATTTTTTACACCCAATTTCTCTTCCAATTGCGGCACTATTTCTTTTTGATATTTTTCTCTAAGTCTCATAGATTTGATATTACTCGATTATTTCTCCGCACTTCTTGCAAGCTCGAAAACTCTTATCCTTCTTGCCTTCAGCTTTAACAATTTTATGAGCAGCTCTAGTTGCTTCACCACACTTTGGACAAACCAAAGCAACGTTAGATGATTGAATAAAGGCTGGGAATTCAATTCTCTGACCTTTTTCTCCCTCGCGTTGTGGGCGTAAGTGCTTAATTAGCAAGTTCAGCCCCTCAATCGAGACCTTACCTACACTTGGCATAGACTGGAGGACCTTACCGGTCTTTCCCTTATCCTTGCCGCTCAATATTTTAACTTTGTCGTTCTTTTTGATATGCATATGTTTCTTGAAAACTGCCTGTAGTTATAAGACCTCCGGTGCTAAAGAAGCAATCTTGGCGAAGCCAGCACGTCTGACCTCACGAGCGATTGGACCAAAGATACAAGTACCTTTAGGCTCCTTTTTCTGAATATCGTTAATAATCACGCAAGCGTTATCATCAAAGCGCAAATAAGAACCGTCGGCTCGTCTAATCTCTTTATGAGTACGAACAACAACTGCCTTAACGACATCGCTCTTTTTAACAGCGGCATGCGGGGTCGCGCTCTTAACTGCGGCAATTATAATATCGCCGACGTGAGCATAACGTCTCTTGGTGCCTCCCAGGACCTTGATGCATTGCACCTCTTTGGCTCCTGAATTATCGGCTACTTTTAAATAAGTCTGCACTTGGATCATATTTTTCTGCTTGTGATTTTATTTAGACGGCAGCGTTAACTTAGCCGATTACTCGCCATCTCTTATCGCGGCTAAGCGGACGGCACTCAACGAAAGTAACTTTCTCGCCAGTCTTAAACTTGTTATTTTCGTCATGAACCTTATACTTACGGCTGACGGTGTATCTTTTTTGATATTTAGGATGGATTTTAACCGATTCAACTTTAACAACGATAGTCTTAGCGCTCTTGTCGCTAACGACGATACCGGTAAATTTACGGCTAATCATTTCCTTTTTATCTGTCTTGTTGGCTGCTATAGCGGTCATATTATTTCTGCTTATTCGTTATAGTTAGAATTCGAGCAATGAGCGCTCTAATCGCTCTGATTTCTCGAACGTTCTTCAGCTGCTTATTGGAATCCTTGAAGCGGAGGTCGCGCAATTTTTCACGATTGCTTTCTAAGAGCTTCTTCAGCTCACCCGCATCTTTGGTCTTTAATTCTTTCTTGTCCATAATTTTATGCTTAGTCTTCCTTGCTGATGAAACGGCACTTAATTGGCAGCTTGTGAGCAGCTAATTCCATGGCCTTCTTTGCAGTCTCTCTGTCGATGCCTTCCATTTCAAACATCACCATTCCTGGTTTAATGATTGCAACGTAGTAGTCGACTGCACCCTTACCTTTACCCATCGGGATTTCTCCACCATGAGCGGTTACCGGTTTATCCGGGAAGATGCGGATCCAAATCTTACCACCCTTCTTCACGTATTTAGTCATAACGCGACGAGCGGATTCAATTTGGCGGGAAGTTACCCAGCAAGCGGACATACTTTTTAGGCCGTAGCTGCCGAAGCTGATGTTTAAGTGACGGCTAGCTTTGCCACCACGACGTCGCTTCTGGTCCTTCCTCCATTTGGTTTTCTTTGGCATTAACATATTTTTGTAGACTGAAACTCGATTTTGAAATTATTAGTTCTCGATGACTTCACCAGCGGCGGTTTTGTCTTTCTCAAAGACTTCACCCTTATAGACCCAAACCTTGATGCCGATAGTACCGTAAGTGGTGTGGGCAGCGCCGCGAGCGTAATCAATATCAGCTCTTAAAGTTTGTAGTGGCACTTTGCCCCAAACTAACTTTTCGGTTCTGGCGATTTCTGCACCATTCAAACGTCCAGAAATAACAGTTTTTGCACCCAGTGCTCCGCCTCTTTCGACGCGTCCAATTGCTTGTTTCATGACCTTACGGAAAGGCATACGCTTTTCAATATCGAGAGTCATGCTCTGAACAATAATCTGTGCACTTAAATTAGGGCGACTAGCTTCTTTAATATTTAGATTAATTTCCTGCATGCGGAAATTTTTCAAGAACTTGTCGTGTAATTTTTTCTTCAATTCTTCAACACCATTACCACCACGTCCGATAATAATACCAGGCTTAGCAGTGTAGATACTGATTTCAATCCGGTTAAGGCCACGCATGATTTCGACTTTGTCGACACCAGCCTCCTTGAATTCTTTTATTAGGTGCTTGCGAACTAAGACATCCTGACGGACATTCTTAATATAAGCCTCACCCTTTTCAAACCAGATAGATGGCCAGGTCTTGGTGATTCCCATGCGAAATATTTTCGGATTAACTTTTTTACCCATATGTATGTTGCTTATGCAAATTACTTAACTATTAACCGGCTTTTCGTCTAAACATTTTAGCCTTCTTCTCTGGAGCAGCGGCTGCGACTTTACTCTTGCTTGCCGTTACTTTAGAAACCGCCTTTTCGCCTTCCTTGGCTAGCTTCTCTAGCTTAACCGGTTCAGCAATTTCGACTTTCTTCTTTTCATGCTTACCGCTATCTTCAATTTCTTTCAAAACTAAAGTAATGTGGCAACCACGCTTACGGATAGAGGTTGCTCTACCGTGAGCACGAGGCATCCAACGCTTCATAGTAACTGCTTCATCAGCTCTTACTTCTTTAATGAATAGATTGGACTTCTCTAGGCTATAGGTGTTTTCCGCATTAGCAATTGCTGACTTAATAAGTTTAGCAACTGGTAATGACGCTCGCTTATTGATAAAGCGAAGCTGATCTAAAGCGGCAACAACCGGCATCTTTCGAACAACGTCGAGGATTAGGCGCACCTTTTGAGCGGACATCCGCAAATGTTTTAAACTGGCTTTAACTTCCATATGTGATTGGTTAGGTTTTATTTCTTAGCTACTCCCTGGCTTATTTCTTAGCTGAAGCCTGGGTCTTAGCCATCTTACCGCCGTGTCCCGGGAATTTCCTGGTTGGCGAGAATTCTCCCAAACGATGACCGACCATGTTTTCAACAACATAAACTGGAACATGGGTTTTGCCATTGTGGACTCCGAGCGTAAAGCCGACCATTTCCGGAGTAATAGTACAAGCACGATCCCAAACTTTGATTACAGGTTTTTCTCCTGCCTTCAAATTCTTGATCTTGTTGACTAGGCGGACATTTATGTATGGGCCCTTCTTAAGACTTCTGGACATAATTATTAGGAATTAATATTTCTTTATCTTGACTCTTCCTTGATTATTTGCGCTTAGTGCGACGCTTGACGATTAAACGATCACTGGAATGCTTGCGTCTGGTCTTAACTCCAAGCGCTGGCTTACCCCACATGGTCTTAGGATGCTTCAAACCTATAGACTGCTTACCTTCACCACCACCATGAGGGTGATCAACTGGATTCATAGCAGTACCTCTAACAGTTGGTCTGATACCTAAGTGACGGCTGCGACCAGCTTTTCCTAAAGAGATGTGACGCTTATCAGGATTGCTAGCTTGACCAACAGTACAAAGAGCTTCCTTTTTAATCAAACGAATTTCACCAGATGGCATCTTAACCTGAGCATATTTCTTTTCTACACCCATGACGAAGACGACGTTTCCAGCACCACGAGCAATTTTTGCTCCCTGGCCTGGTTCTAATTCAACCGAGCTAACAGGCATACCAGCAGGAATAAACTGTAAAGGCATGGCATTGCCGTTTTTAATTTCAATTAATTTCTTAGAACTCATTATTTTATCACCAACTGATACATTGATTGGAGCAATAATATATCTCTTATCACCATCAACATAATTAAGGAGAGCTAAACGAGCACCGCGATTTGGATCATATTCGATAGCGGCTACCGTTGCTTCAACATCAAATTTATCACGTTTAAAATCTACCAAACGAATATAACGCTTAGCACCGCCGCCACGATGACGAACAGTAATTTTACCAGTGGAGTTGCGGCCACCTTTTCTTTTTTTGATAACGACGAGATTTTTCTCCGGAGTTTTCTTGGTTATATCCTTGAAATCATCGAAGGTCGCTTCACGACGTCCCGGGGTATTCGCTTTTACTTTTTTTATTCCCATATTGATACAATTCCTAAATGACGAAATTTAATATTACGAATTGACTAGACGCCCTCATAGATTGAGATAGTATCGCCCTTCTTCAAGGTAACGATGGCCTTCTTCCAATCTTTTCGTTGTCCGCGGATGCGGCCACGTGCGACTTTCTTGCCTTGCATGTTAATCATGTTGACCGCCTTTGGTTCGACTCCGTAAACGGCTTTGATTGCCTTGGCAACCTCAATTTTATTAGCTGATTTCTCAACTACGAAAGCGTACTTATTATCAGCTGATAAATCAGTTGCTTTTTCAGTAATAACTGGGCGAACAAGAAAACGATTAGAGGCAGTGTACTTAGAAGCAACAGTCTTAGACTTAGTAGTTCCAGTCTTAACCGGAGCTTCTGCGTATAAGTCCTTCATGCTAGCTGCTTCTTTTGCTTCTTTAGACTTGTCGTCTTTAGCGACCACAGCCTTAGAAGCAACTTTCTTCTTGTCGTCAGTATTGGTTTTTGATCCGAATAATGCCATATTTTTATTTATTATAGCGCTTGGTAAAAGTTTCAAGACCCTTCTCAGTAATCAGTAAGTAACGGAAATTAAGAACATCAGCCAAATTAACATTTTCTAAATTGATGATCTTAACGCCAGTTAAATTGCGTCCAGAATATTTGAGCTTGTCATCCTTGGAATCATTTAAAACTAGGATATCACGGCGCTCAGTCTTTAAAACTTTCTTTTCTAAACCACCAAGTAATTCATTGAACTTCTTGGTTTTATATTCATTGAAATCAATGTTATCTAAAACAACTAAGCTCTCATTTTTGACGCGATCAGATAAAACCATAAATAGAGCCTTCTGCTTCATCTTTTGGTTAATCTTCTGCTTGAAGTTTCTATCCTTAGTTGGACCGAAGGTGACGCCACCACCAATCCAAATCGGAGAACGGCTAGAGCCAACGCGAGCGCGGCCAGTACCCTTCTGTTTCCAAGGCTTTTTACCACCTCCAGAAACTTCACTTCTGTCTTTAGTGTGAGCCAAAACCTGACGGCCATTAGCCATTTGAGCAACGAGGGCTTGGTGTAAGAGCTCGTGGTTAGCTTCGACGGCAAAAATTTTCTCGGTAAGTTCTAAATCCTTTACCGGTTCAGCCGCTTGGTTGTAAACTTTTATCTTTAATGACATATACGTATCTACGCTATTTATTTATGACGCGAACTCTTATTTAAGCGACGACTTCTTCAGTCTTGGTCTCTTCAACCTTAACTTCTTCAGTCTTAGCTTCTTCAACTACGGGAGTTTCTTCAACTACAGGAGTTTCTTCAACAACTGGAGCGACTGGCTTCTGGTTAACTTTAAGTTCCCCTTCGCTATGTAGCATTACCAAGCTATTGATTGCTCCTGGAATTGCTCCTTTAACGAAGATAATGTTCTTTTCTTCATCAATATTTACAATTTCCAAGTTGCTAACAGTTACCCTATCTCCACCCATGCGACCGCCCATTCTTGTTCCCTTGAAAACGTGGGCTGGACCCTTAGGACCAATAGAACCAGGCATTCTTTCCTGATCTTTGTTACCATGAGTTGCTCTAAAACCGTGAAAGCCATGGCGCTTAACTACACCCTGGAAACCTTTTCCCTTGGAGGTAGCTGTTGCCTTGACCTTATCGCCAACGGCGAAAGTTGCCACGCTAATCACATCACCGGCCTGAAAATTAGCAGCGTCTTCAGTTCTAAACTCACGCATATGCATGGGCTTTAAACCTAACGCCTTAACATGGCCACGTTGTGGCTTGTTGATATTCTTTTCTTTTCTATTGCCATAGGCAACCTGCAAAGCCTCATATCCATCTTTAACCTTGTTCTTAACCTGAGTTACGTGGCAAGGACCAGCCTGAATAGGAGTTATAGCTAAAACCCGGTCGTCATTCCAGATCTGGGTCATGCTCATTTTTTTCCCGATGATGAATTTCATATATTTCTTCTTTTTCTTTTTTTACACAAAAAAACTGGTCTATAAACCAGCTTAGACAAGCGCAAAAACTAACAAAAGAACATGATTAAACCCTGGTCTTTTTTGTCAATTCTATTTGTCTGCTGATTTACCTCCAAATTTTTGTTGATTTTAGCCAAGATACTTTCTGACAAGCAGAGTTACCCAGACCGCGTCCAACAAAATTTATCTTATTTTTCAATACTACTACATTTTAATCTCAACGTCAACCCCTGCTGGCAAATTTAAATTTGTCAGATCTTCGATGGTTTTTGCTCCTGGATCAACGATATCAATCATGCGCTTATGAATACGCATTTCGTACTGATCACGGGCGTCCTTGTGCACGAAAGTAGACCGGTTAACGGTATATTTTCTCTTCTCGATTGGCAAAGGAATTGGACCAAAGAACTGGGCGTCTGAACGCTCAATTGTTTCAATAATGGTTTTTGTGGATTGATCGATTATTTTATGATCAAAAGACTTGATCTTAATCCTAATCCGCTGTTTGAACTCTTTTTCGTCTTTTTTGTGTTCGGACATAGTTGAATTTCTTAAAAACGTTCTTCAAATAAACGCTACCAGCCCGCCATCTATCAACAGATAGCGGGCCAAAGCGCTTACTTACTTTAAAATCTTAGTTACGACACCAGCACCGACAGTGCGTCCGCCTTCGCGGATAGCAAATCTCTGTTTTTCTTCAAGAGCAATCGGAGCAATTAACTTAATATTTAGGTTAACAGTATCACCAGGCATAACCATTTCGGTTCCAGCTGGTAATGTAATATCACCGGTAACATCAGTAGTTCTGATGTAGAATTGAGGCTTGTAACCATTGAAGAATGGCTTGTGGCGTCCGCCTTCCTCCTTGGAAAGGACGTAAACTTCAGCGCTGAATTCAGCGTGAGGATTGATAGTTCCTGGCTTGCAGAGAACTTGACCTCTCTCAACTTCATTCTTCTTAGTACCACGTAAAAGTAAACCTGCATTATCACCAGCCTGACCTTGGTCTAACATCTTGTTAAACATTTCAACACCAGTGATAGTGGTTTTCTTAGTATCCATCAAACCAACAATTTCTACTTCTTCACCTACCTTAACGATACCACGATCGATACGACCAGTAACAACGGTACCACGACCTTCAATTGAGAAGATGTCTTCGATAGGCATTAAGAAAGGATGATCAACATCACGAACTGGTTCTGGGATATATTCGTCTAATTGCTTCATAAGTTCCAATAAAGGAGCGGCATCGGCGCCAGTTGGATTTTCAAGAGCCTTTAAAGCAGAGCCACGAATAATTGGAGTAGTATCTCCAGGGAATTCATATTTCTTCAATAAATCACGGATTTCTTCTTCGACTAAGTCGATAAGCTCCTTATCTTCAACCATATCGCACTTGTTCAAGAAAACAACGATATAAGGTACACCAACTTGGCGGGCTAATAAGATGTGTTCTCTAGTCTGAGGCATAGGGCCGTCAGTAGCAGAAACAACTAAAATAGCGCCATCCATCTGAGCAGCACCGGTAATCATGTTCTTAACATAATCGGCGTGACCAGGACAGTCGACGTGAGCATAATGGCGACCAGCTGATTCGTATTCAACGTGAGCGGTTGCGATTGTGATACCTCTCTCCTTTTCTTCTGGAGCGGCATCGATTTCACCAACACCTTTGTTAGAAGCTTTCATGCCGTTAGCATTGAAAACAGCCAACATAGCGGCGGTCAAAGTGGTCTTCCCATGATCAACGTGGCCGATAGTACCGACGTTAACATGGGGCTTTGTGCGTTCAAATTTTTCTGCCATGTTTTTGTTGTACGGCCCCCGTAATTCACCTTAATGGCGAAACGGGGTTTCTTTCCTGTTGCCAAGAAACCAGCCGAACTAAAATTAAATATTATTAATAAATTATAACAAAAATTTACTCGATATTATGCGCCTTGTCTTTGACGGCGGGAGGAATCTGCCAGCTCTTTTTTACTTTATCTTCTTCAGATAATGATTGAGCTTTATCCTGATTCTTCCACATCGAGATTTCCCGATTAATTTTATCAGTTAAATCTTCGCCTGTCAAATCAGCTTCTTTCTTGTTTTCTGAGCTATTTACAACTTTTTCTAAACTTACTGGGGCGACTGATTCTACCTCGTCAGCAACCGGAGTTATTGGCACAACTGGCGCGCTAACAGTAGCTACTGGAGCATTAACTGGAGCCGGAGTCGCCTCTAAGTAACGAGCAATGTCCATAATGACATAAGAGTCATCGGGGTTAGCGCCATCAAAGATAACGACGCGATCGCCAGTTTGCTTAATGAGGTTCAAAATTTTCTTAAGCTGCTCAGGAAACATAGGGATAATATCTTAAACTAGGATTTATATTCTAGCTTACTTTCCTTTCTCTTTCAAGGTTTCAAGAATGTTACGTGGAACCTCAGCATAATGTGAGAATTCCATGGAGTAATTCGCGCGACCTTGGCTCATGGAGCGTAAGCCGGTTGAATAACCAAACATTTCTGCAAGAGGTACTTTAGCCTTTACGACCTTAATGTTGGTGCGATCAGACATTTCTTCAATCTGTCCACGCTTACTATTTAAGTCGCCCATGATGTTACCCATGTAATCTTCTGGAGTGGTAACTTCAACTTTCATCACTGGTTCAAGCAAAACTGAACCGGCTTTCTGACAAGCATCTTTAAAAGCAAAGATAGCTGCCATTTTAAAGGCGATTTCCGAAGAGTCAACTTCATGATAGGAACCGTAGAAAACGGCTACCTTCATATCGACCATCGGATAACCAGCCAAGACACCCCCCTGCATCGCTTCCTTAACACCCTTTTCAATCGCTGGAATATATTCACGTGGAATAACACCACCCTTAACCTCATCGAGGAACTCGAAGCCTTTACCTTGTTCTTGTGGTTCAACACGTAAAGAACAATGACCATATTGACCACGACCACCAGACTGCTTAGCATACTTATGTTCTGCTTCAGCAACTCTAGTAATAGTTTCACGATAAGAAACTTGTGGCTTACCAACATTAGCTTCAACACCGAATTCTCTCTTCATACGATCAACGATGATTTCCAAATGAAGTTCACCCATACCAGAAATTAAAACTTGGTTGGTTTCTTCATCGGTTTCAACACGGAAAGTTGGATCTTCTTCAGCTAATCTTGAGAGAGCAACGCCCATCTTTTCTTGGTCAACCTTAGTTTTTGGTTCAACGGCAATCTTGATAACTGGTTCTGGGAAATTAATCGATTCAAGTAACATCGGATTTTCTTCAGCACAAAGTGTATTACCAGTTGTAGTATTTTTCAAACCAATAATCGCAGCAATATCACCAGCATAAATCTCTTTAATTTCTTCGCGATGATTGGCATGCATACGAACTAAACGTCCGATACGTTCTTTATTTCCAGTTGAGGAATTAACAATATAAGAACCAGCGGTTAAAACACCTTGATAAACGCGAACGAAACAAAGCTTACCAACGAAAGGATCGGTGGCAATTTTGAAAGCTAAACCAGCAAATGGCTTGCTATCGTCAGCAGTGATAGAAATTTTATGTTCTTCATCACTAACATCAGTACCAAAAACTTCTGGAACATCAATCGGTGATGGTAAGTAATCAACAACCGCATCAAGCGCAAGCTGGACGCCAATATTTTGCAAAGCAGTACCGCAAAGCACTGGGTAAATAGCATTAGTGATAACACCCTTACGAATAGCGGCCTTTAATTCTTCAACAGAAACCTCCTGACCATTTAAATATTTTTCCATGGTGGCTTCATCACATTCGACAGCCTTTTCTACTAATTCAGCATGGAACTCATCAACTTTAGCCTTCATGTCTTCTGGCACAGGAATTTCTATAATATTAACGCCAAAGTGACCTTCAAACTTATAAGCCTTCTTATGTAATAAATCGATAACACCAGATAAATCGCTCTCAGCGCCGATTGGCAACTGAATAGCAACGGCCTTCTGGTTTAATCTTGTTTTAATAGAATTCAAGCTCATGTAGAAATCAGCTCCCATTTTGTCCATTTTATTGATGAAGCAAAGTCTTGGAACCTGATATTTATCAGCTTGACGCCAAACAGTTTCGGATTGTGGTTCAACACCAGCTTGGCCGTCAAAAACAGCAATCGCACCATCAAGTACGCGCAAAGAACGTTCAACTTCAACAGTGAAATCAACGTGTCCAGGAGTATCAATGATATTGATTTTCTTATTCTTCCAGAAACAAGTAGTGGCCGCGGAAGTAATAGTAATACCTCTTTCCTTCTCCTGTTCCATCCAGTCCATTTCAGCAGCGCCTTCGTGCACTTCGCCGATTTTGTGTTTTTTACCAGTATAAAAAAGGACGCGTTCGGTAAACGTGGTCTTACCAGCATCGATGTGAGCCATGATGCCGATATTCCTAATGTTGTCTAGAGAATAGTCTCGGGCCATATAATATTATTTATGTCTTATTATGCACATAAGCGGCCGAAAAACAGTAAACTGCCGGCCGCTCGGTGGCTAAAAAATGTAATTTTATCTTGAAAAGTGGGCAAATGCCTTATTAGCTTCAGCCATCTTGTGAACAGCTTCACGCTTTTTGAAAGCATTACCTTCACCGTTAGAAGCATCGAGAATCTCGGCGGCTAATTTTTCCGCCATTGAACGTCCGCGACGATCATGAGCAGCCTTAATCATCCAGTTGCAACCCAAGAAATAGCGTCTTTCACCTCTAACCTGAAAAGGAACCTGGTAGTTAGCACCACCAACGCGCTTACCTCTTACTTCAACAAGCGGAGAAACTTTCTTTAAAGCTTTGTTGAAAATATGGCGCGGATCCTGCTTAGTTTTTTCTTTTAGAATTTCGAAAGAGTTGTAGACGATGCTTTCGGCTACACTCTTCTTGCCTTCTTCCATGACGTAGTTGATAAATTTGGCGATATTAACATCGTTGTATTTTGAATCACCGTCAATTTCTCTTTTTGGAGCTGGTTTTCCTCTCATATTTGTATTCTTTTATCTTAAATTTATTTGGCAGCTGCCTTTGGTCTCTTTGCACCATAGGAGCTACGGCTCTTACGACGAGCTTCAACACCAGAAGCGTCGTAGACGCCACGTACAACCTTGTAGCGAACACCTGGAAGATCTTTGGTCTTACCGCCCTTTACAAGAACGATGGAGTGTTCCTGAAGGTTGTGACCCATTCCTGGAATGTAAGCAGTCACTTCCATGCCGTTAGAAAGGCGAACACGAGCAATCTTACGAAGCGCTGAGTTAGGCTTCTTTGGAGTAGTCGTAGTTACCTTTAAACAGACGCCTTGTTTGAATGGAGCGCCTTTAGCAGTTTCCTTCTTTTTACGATGTAAGGAATCAAGGCTAACGTGGAGGGCTAAAGACTTCTTTCCGGCCGCCACTTTCTTGCGTCCTTGTCTGACTAATTGGTTTATAGTTGGCATAATTTTTACCTTCGGATCAACCGTCCGCTTTTAAATATTAAAATAATCCTGACTCTTCAGGATGTACTATTTTTTTATACTAATTAAATTTAACAAAATCTAAAATATAAGTCAAGATTACAATTTGGTCTTACTTGACAAATATATTAATATGTGCTATAATATGACTCATAGTGCGCTAAACGGTTGGCACTTAAAAGCCGAACAAGGCTGTGCTCTGTTAAAGGAGCTAAAGAAACCGATTCTTTAAAAAATTAAAACAATGACTGAAGCAAAAGAAAGAGTCCTAAACGGATTCATGAATGTATTGTTTATCGGGCTACCTATTGCCCTAGTTGTAATGTTCGGAGAAAAATTTTCTCTCTGGATAAACCTCCTGGCCCTAGGCTGCCTTCTGTTCACATCATGTGTCCTGTCGATGATAGGCGATGAATACGAAAGTCCAAAGCGAATGCTTTTGGCCTTGATTGGCGCCTCTATTGCCGTGTGCCTTCACGTGCTCGCGTATCCTGGTCATGCGACTATGATAATTTTAGGCACAGTCCTAATTATCTCAACGTATGATTTAATTGATCGAGGCCAAATCATTTGGCTGGAGTTTGCTCGCAGATCGAGATTAAGATTCCTTGGGAAATTTATTCTCTTAACCACTTTCCTGTTTGTTATCAGTTTGATAATCGCAAACTTTGGTAACCAAAAAATTTGGATTCCAATAGTAGCGGCCTCGCTGATAATAGCTTTGCTAATCAGCAAAGATAATTATCTTTATGATGATGAACTAGGAGGAAAGCTTATATTTGTTCCGGCAGTACTTATATTTGCTGGCATAATCAGCACTATTGTCCAATTTTGGACGGCAGAACTTTTCTGGGGAATAAAACTTTGGCAATTATTACTTGCTATTGTACTTATTGCCATTATCATTGCTGCAAAAATGATAATATCAGCGAATCTACACGCTAAAGTCTTAGCTCAAGAAAGACGAGAAGAAGAAGCGCGTAAAAATGAAATCAGAGAAAGAGAAAAAAAAGAGAAAGTTGATTTATTTAACGCTGTAGCAGCAAAGGATCCCACAATGATGACTATCAGAGATTTGTCTGCACTTTATAGTTTTAATAAAACTGCAGCCATCTATCCATTTCTGGGCTCTAATGTGACACACGAGCACATTGCCAGCT
>CAYGOK010000009.1:0-12513 GCA_964351585.1 uncultured Gammaproteobacteria bacterium
AAAGAATTTTCTCTTTCCGGACTAGGAAGTAGTCCCGCAGTTTTTGATTCAGAAAAATTAGATTATTTAAATGGTTATTACATTCGTCAAAAATCAATAACTGAGTTAACTGAACTTTGTCGACCATATCTTGAAGTATCTCCTGATAAATTAGAGAAATATGTTGTTTTGGCTCAAGAAAGAATGAAAAAATTAGATGATATCAAAGAACTATCCGCGCCTTTATTATCACTAACTGATTACGACGCCTCATTATTACTTTGGAAGGAATTAACAATAGAAGCAGCGCTAGCTAATTTAACTGAGTTATCTTCTAAGTTATCTAGTATTGACGAAAATAATTGGCAAATTAAAAAACTAGAAACTGAAATTATCTCTTGGATTAAAGAAAGGGTGGGGAAGAATGGTGATTATCTTTGGCCGCTACGCGTTGCATTATCAGGCCTTAAAGATAGTCCCAGCCCCTTTGAATTAGCCTGGGCACTAGGCAAAGAAGAGGCTCTAGCTCGTCTACAAATTGCTATTAGAAAAATAAGCTAGTATAATTGAGTTGCTTAAGTAATAAATACTAAACAAAATGATTTCTAAAAATAGTAAATTATATATTTGTATTGGTGGCTTTATTATCGTTGCCTTAATTGGTTATTTTATTGGAAAAAATCAGTTGACTGATGATAATATTGAAGCTGATTTAGCAGAAGATAGACATCAAGCTGGTTATCAATATATCAAACCACTTTTAACCTGCTCCTTGGAGCTTAGGGATTATAGAAGAGTGCAGTCACTAGAAAAAGAATTAAGAAAAATTGTTGACGAGGAAATGGCCTTAAAACAAATTACTGACCTGTCTCTTTTCTTTCATGATTTAGATAATGGCTCTTGGATTGCTATTAATCGCACGGAAAAATTCTCGCCGGCGAGCTTGTTAAAGGTGCCGATTATGATTGCGTATTTTAAATTAACTGAAAGTCAGCCAGATTTGTTAAAAAAAGAAATCACAGTTATTGGTAATGTTGATGCTGCTTTAAGACCGAACATCATGCCTGAAAAAAGAGTAGAGCCAGGCAAAGCTTATACTGTAGAGGAGTTAATTAAATATGCTGTTAATTACTCTGACAACGTTGCTGCTAATACACTGCTAGAGAATATTTCTCTTGAAGACATGGAAAGAATTTATGACGATATCGGTCTGGAACCGCCTAGTCCAAATAAGCCGGAAAACTTTATGTCTGTTTTTGAATATTCCGCCTTCTTTGAAATTCTTTATAATGCTTCCTACTTAAGCAAGGATATGTCTGAGAAAGCTCTGGAAATATTAGCTGACACTAGGTTTGATTTTGGCATTGAAGGCGGCGTTCCAGAGGGAACTAAGGTTGCTAATAAATTTGGCGAAAGAACGCTAGAAAATCAACGTCAACTTCATGATTGTGGTATTATTTATAGCCCCGAGGGACCATATTTATTATGTATCATGACTAGAGCAGATTTAAAAACCGGAGCTAGTTTTCAGCACTTAGCAGAAATATTGGAATCTTTGTCGGCTAAAACGTATAAATATCTCTCTAAATAATTTACGCGTTTTGAAAAATGTGGTATAATTACTTAGTAATAGTTATATCATGAGTAAAATATTCAAGTTATTAGCTCTATTAATCATATTTATAGTAATACTAGCCGCCCAGAATCAATCGGGAGCGGCTCTTAATACTGACATAGACCAGGAAATAGAAGCTTTAAATCTTAAAATTCAGTTGCAAAAAAAGCAAATTGAAAATTTACAGTCACGTCAAAAAGAATATCAAGCGCAAATCTCCGCTAAAAGAAATGAACAAGTTAGCCTTAATAATCAATTAGCAATTATTGAAAATAGGTTGGGAAAAATTGCTCTTGATATTGAAGAGGTTGAGCTTGAAATCGATAAGACAGCTTTAGAGATTAGAAAGATTGAAGTTGATAGTAATAATCTCGATAAAAAAATTGAAGCTCAAAAAGAACATATCTCACATCTCTTACAAATTATGTACCGCCAAGAACAGACCACAACTCTTGAGGCGTTGCTCTTAAATGACTCTTTATCTGATTTTTTAAACCAAGTAAAATATCTTGGGGATACTAATAATCGAATTGGTGAGGGCGTAAAAGAGTTAAAAAAGCAGAAAGACCAATTAGCAAAAAATAAAGGCTTGCTTGCGGATAAAAGCGCAGAAATGGAGGAAATGAGAAAGAAACTAGAAGAAAAAAAGGATGGTTTAGTATACGAGCAAGATCAAAAGGCTAATGTTTTAGAAGAAACCAAATTGTCAGAAAAAGAATTTCAGGCCTTATTAGCGCGGGCCAAAGCTGAACAGAATCAGGCTCAAGCCGAAATTGCCGGGGCGGAAAATTTGATTAGAAAGAAAATGTCAGAGAAGGATAAGCAACGACTCGAAAGTGGTGACAGTACCATTGGTTGGCCTGTTAAAAAAAATTACGTTACTTCCAGTTTTCATGACCCTGATTATCCTTATCGTAAAATTATCGGAGAACATTCGGGCATGGATATCAGAGCCGCTCAAGGCTCAACGTTATACGCTGCCGCCGATGGTTACGTTGCTAAAGTAAAATCAGATGGTTCTAAGGCTTATGCTTATATCATGATTATCCATGGTGATAATTTAGCCACTGTTTATGGTCACGTTTCCGCTGCTTATGTTAAAGTTGATCAATATGTTACTAGAGGGGAAGTAATTGGTAAAACTGGCGGCACACCTGGCACACCTGGTTCCGGAAGCTTCTCAAGTGGACCTCACTTACATTTTGAAGTTAGAAAAAATGGTCTACCGGTAAATCCTGCAAATTATTTGCCGTAATGAAGTGATTACTAAAATTATAACAAATAAACACGAAAAAACACCTTCTTTAAAGAGGTGTTTTCTCTAATATTAAATATTATTTTAGTATATTATTGACATTTTACCTAAATTATGTTATAATAATAGTATAGAAAATGAAAATACTTTCTATCCTAAGGTACGGGGGTCGTATCAAACAAAGCACATTAAAAATCAAGTAGAATGAAAAAAATTGTATGGTCCGTAGTGGCCTTAGTAGTAATCGGGTTAGTAATTTTTGCCACCCCTGTGTACAAACTTGCAGTCATAAAAATTGCCGAGTACCAGTGGCAAAAATTTACGGAGAAATCCCTGATGAGAACAAAGCAGATTTTTTCTGCCAATACAATTGTTCCTTATGATCCTAAAAATGTAATGGGCATCTTAAGAACTCAGACATTCCAACAATCTCTTAAGCCTGCTTTTTCGGAGAGTAGGGCCTGGGAAGTACTTTATTGCGCCTACACACTTCCTCATTGGGACTATTACAAAGTAAATAGACGAGTTTTTGAAAAGCCGCTGCTGAAAATGAGAGAAGCTATTATGAGTTCAGCGAAATCATATTTCGCTGATACAACAAATTTGTATAATTTTTATAAGAAGAGTTATACAGAAATCATTGATTTCTATGTCAGCCTCGACAGTAAAAGCCAGTCTGAATTTGTAAATGTTGTTAACTTAACAATCGCAGTCTTTGAAAACGTCTTGAATGATGTTGCACTAGATTCTACAGATTATTATGAAACTTATTTGGAAGAGTATGCTAAAAGAAGACTGGTCGAGGGGGGAAAACCTCTTGTTAAATGCTACCGCGATATCGCGCTAGACATCAGAAGCAAGGTGGAAAATTCTACTAAAAAAGAGATGTTAATCTCAAAAAATTAATCTCGAAATAAGAGAAAGTGAAGCACTGCCTTAAAAACAGTGCTTTTTTATTTAAAACCGACGATTATCATGTACCTTCTTATGTATATCTTTTAACTGTTTATTTGTAACGTGAGTATATATCTGAGTGGTCGCAATATTACTGTGACCCAAAAACTCTTGCACCGTACGTAAATCCACTCCTTGATTAAGTAAGTCAGTAGCAAAGGAATGTCGCAGAGTATGGGGCGTGGCCATAACTGGCAAACCGGCAATGATAACATACTTCTTAACAATATCTTCGATACTTTTTACAGTCAGTCGACGTGAATCATTTTCTAAGCTCTTGCTAGCACCGCGGCGATAATTAATAAATAAGGCCTCATCTAAGTCCTCGCGCTTGTTTAAATACTCACGCAGAGCCTCTACGGCCCGCTTAGAGAAGTATACTGTTCTAATCTTAGCTCCTTTACCAACCACAGAGATTTCTAAGTCCTCCAGGCCATCTTTTATCTTAACTTGATCACGACTTAAGGCGGCTAACTCAGCTACACGCAGACCCGTAGAAAACAAGGTCTCCAAGAGGGCGTGGTCACGTAAGCCGATAATAGTTGAGGTATCGGGCGCCGACATTAGACGTGATAACTGTTCTAACTTTAAGAATTTTATTTCCTTATCACCCTTATCCTTAGCAAGTTTAATTTTCGATGGTGACAGGGAAGTAATATCTTTTTCTACAAAAAATTCTAAGAGTGAACGTAGGGCAATCAAGTATGAATTCTGGGTTATTTTTTTTAAAGTTTTTTTGGTCTTAGGGTCAACTCGACGCGATAAAAAAACTTTGTATTTCCAAATATGATCAGGCGTCAAATTTTCTGGTGTCAGGGAAGTGAGCTTTACCTCTTCTAACCAAACAAAGAACTTTTTCAGGAAGCGAGCATAGTTCTCCTGGGTCTTGACAGAAAGTCCTTTTTCTATTTCACAGAAATCTAGGAAATCTGATAAATATTTTATAATTGGCTTAGTGGGCATCGGAAAATTAATAAAATTAATTAAACTAACAGGGGAGATGTCTTAGCTATAGTTATTATAGCAGGTACAACTAAGGAGTGACAAGAAGAATTGGCTAAAAAGCCCTTATTTTTCGCATAACAATACTTCGCATAATGTATATTAATACACGTATGATGTGGCAAAAAAGTGGGGGCCGCCTAAACAACCCCCGGGTATCAGAAATAAAAACGGAAATGAAAACGAATACAGAAAACAAGAAACAAGTACTAATAATCAATCAACCAATCAATTGAACCTAAAAACTAAATCTATGAAAAACAAAATTATTAAAAAGAACTACCTCTCAAATATTAAACCAAAGTTGACCTCTGATACCTTTTATCTTGAAAAAAAACTTAATAAGTAAACGTAAGACCCATGAATCTAACCTCAGGGTTAAACATGAGGATGATTTTAATAATTATTAGGAATATTCCAGCTGATACCAAGCCGTAGACAAATATTGCTAATCCAAATAAAAATTTAAATAATCCTTCCATACTACCGTACTATAACTTAATTTATAAAAATCCGATTACCGTAACGAAGATCAATATAGTTTGTCTCACTGAAATTATCCCTTATTTTTTCTTTTTTGACAAGGGCAAGGTCAGCCACCTGTTCCCCGGCATCATTTTTTACATTGAAGAGGGCAGCGGGCCCATCTTTAAATTTAACGGTTAAAGAGTTAAGCTCTTGATCAATTATATATCGCTCAGCTGGCAAATCAGAGTATTCAGCTAACTTATTACTGAGCGTAAATACAAAATCTAAGTATTCCTGCTTCAAGCTGAGTTTATTTTTACCACTAATTGATACGACCTGGCTTCTGTTTTCTAAAATAAAGTACTTCCCTTTATCTTCTTCTGAAACAGGGACTTCTTTAATAATATAACCATCACCAGAGGCATAATTATACTCGCTTCCCTGTTGAAAAATAAAAGCGTAGGGACGTTCACTTATTTTTATTTCTATTTTATTTGGTAATATTTTACGAACTTCAAGTTGAGCAAAATTATATTTGTCCATTATTTCAGTGTACAGATCCTTTTCTTGAAATAAAAAAATATTACTTTCTTTAAATAATAGTAAACGCGAGCTTGCTTCCCTGTTTCTTGAAATATTTTCTAGCTCAACCTTATCTATTCTGGTTAATCCTTGAATATCTACCGTTTTTATTTGCCAAATAGGTGCTGCCCAAAAAAACCAAGCTAGTGACCCAATTAATATCGGTGCAACTATAAAAGGCCAAAGACGTAAGCCTTTGCCCTTTTTGTTTGTTTGCTTCTGCCGAAAAAAAGGATTTTTGAGGTCCTTAGCCTGATAGTCTTTTTTTATTTTTCTTTTAGCAACCCACTTGTTCATTTTACTTAATTTTATCTTCATTAATAACTACACGACGAATATTTGGTTGTAACTTAACCAAGAGCTCATATGGAATAGTCTCCATTATGTTGGCGAGATTGGGCACGGAATTAGGCGCCCCGGGATCACTAGCGATAACTTGAACCTCGTCTCCAACTTGAATATTTCTTTGCCGAGCGTCTAGTGAAGTTAAATTCATACAAATTCTACCGGCTACTTTAGCAAAAAAACGTTCGTGTCCTGAAATTAGAAATTCTGCTCTATTTGATAAGCGCCTATCTAGTCCTTCGTAATAGCCAAAAGGCATTGAAGCAATGCGGACATGCTTAGAAGAACGGTAAGTCTCGTTATAAGAAACGCTTTCATTAGGTTCCAAATCTTGAACAGAAACGATTCGAGAAAAAACTTCTAAAGCGGGGCGTAGCGGAATAGCCGCTTCTTCCCCATCAATAAAAGGATCATATCCGTAAAGAGCTAACCCAGGACGAAAAGCCGTTAATAATTTATTATCTGACCAGAAAACTGAGGCTGAATTACCTAAGTGAATCCAGCGTGGAAAATAGCCAGCTACGCGCAAAGCATCAAGAGTGCTTAAAAAATTATTTTCTTGCATCGAATTCATAATCGAGCGACTGTCAGCTGAGGCGAGATGAGAACACAAACCAGAAACTTCAACCTTGTTCAAGTAACTAGTATTTTCTGTAATAAATTTATTGATATCTTTGATACCTTCACGATTCATCCCTGAGTTTACAAATAGATGAACTTTTGCCTTTTTGCCAAAACGTGACAAGAAACGCAAAGTAGTTTCATTATAAACTACAAATTCAGTACGTTTAAACTTGGCGTAACGATAAGCACCTAGCGGCATTTCTCCTAATATCAAAACCTTCCCTTTAAAAAAACGGTAAACAATTTGTGCCTCAGGATAAGAATCTACTATTACCATTTTAGCTGAGGTCTTATTTAAAATTTTAGCAACTTCTTTTAGGCCATGACCGTAAGCATTTGATTTCAAAACAGGAAATATTTCTGCTCCTTTTTGCAGCTCTTTTAGATAGTTAAAATTAGCCACTATCTTAGCAGCATCGATTTCAATGCGATTTAAAGTCTCGTATTTAGGCCTAAATAGCCCTCTGATGATGTGCATCATAATTTATCGAGTTATCTATCCTCTAAAGGCAATATTTTGCCCTCGCCCCTGTTTAAGGCGTCAGCCTCTAAACCAGTATCAACCCCCGTAATAGCACCTTCGATTTTAATTCCAGTAAAACTATCCTCACCCTGATATCTCAGCTGATTTAGAAGGACGGCCAAGTTGCCAACCTGATTTTCATCGGGAATAAGTTGGACTTCAAAGCCGGCACGATACTCAGAGGAATCAGTTTCAATTTTTTCAATTCGCCAAACTACTTGACGTGCAGATTCATTATAATTTAAATCACCCGCTAGCAAGGAGGAGTTTTCTGTTAATTCAACATTCTTAGGCAATTTAGCACTTAAAGAAAAATTATTAAAGTTACCGTCCGCTTCGAGCTTCAAAAAAATCCAAAAGTTAGTCGGTAAACTGACTACCGGCGGCAGCGGGCCAGAGCCTAATTGGTCGCCCTGGGGACTATTATAATAAGCAGCTGCTGAAACAGTTAAATTCGCAACTAACTTTATTGTTGGCAAGTCATAGCTATCCTTAAAAACCTGATTATTAACTTGATAATTTTGCCCCGCCCTAACACTAACAAATTTTTCAGAAACGGCGGACTTTTGTCTGATTTGGATTTCCAAAGGAAAGGTTTGCTCTGAATTAGCTGCTAGTTCTGGCAGACTTAATTCACCTGATACGGAAAAATTATTATCACGGGAAGAAAAAATAAGTTTATAATCAGTGATTGCCGCAGAGGCTGTATTCTTTACAGTAACCAAAATCTTAGCCGCTTCATTTTGCTTAATAACATGATTTTCCCAAGCAAAGCTAACTTCAACTGGTGGTTCAGTTATTTTTATTACTTCCCCGCCCTTATTACTTGGTTTTATAAATGAGCCAAAATCATTAATTTTTGGGTTATAAAAATGAAGACTTAAAACGGCAATTGCTAAAAACAAAATTACAACAATCAGGCTAATATCCAGAATTAGATTCCAACGCTTTTGGCGATAAAAGCGATTAAAGCTTTTTCGAAAATAACGACTTAGACTTTTAAACATATAAAAATTAATGAAAATTCTTAGCACCAACTAAAATTTCTACCTGTCCATCTTTATCTAAATCACCAATTGATATTTTTAAACCAGCGCGATAGTTTTGATCATAAGCAAAAAATTGGCCCAGTACTTTTCCTTGAGATGTAAAAACTCTTACCTGCGGACCACCTCCAGGTCCGGGAACAGTAATAATATCTAACGCACCATCACCATTAACATCACCTAAAGCAACTTCAACTCCGCCAAGAAATCTCTTATCATAAACTAAAAAGCTATTCTTTAGTTGACCGGAAATATCAAAAATTTTAACCAGTGGCTCACTTCCTTTTCCGGGAGCAGTTACTACTTCTAAAGCGCCATCACTATCAACATCACCCAGGGCCACGCTAACTCCGCCACGCAAACTCTTGTCATAAGCGAAGAAGCTACTAAGTAGTTTTCCAGTGGCGGTAAAAATTCTCACTTGCGGACCACCACCTTCGCCGGGGCCAACAGCGACTTTATTAATAAAGCCATTATTAATCTGAGCAGAGATATTTAGGTTCTTACGAAATAATTTATCATAAGGATAAAAAAGAGCTAATTGCTGTCCATTTTTGTTAAGCTTAATAACACCTTTATCGGCCGTTAAACTAACATCTTCTTCATGGCTATTACTTCCCTCAGTTATAATTACCGAGGCGCTAGCGGGATAAGTATTAGAAAAAGAGAAAAAACCATTTCTTAACTGTGTTCCTTTAAGATTAAATACCCGATAAAAATAACCATTAACAAAAGGCGCATTATAAATTTCACTGGCTTGCCTTAAAAGAACAGCACCATCTTTAGAATTAAGTTTTAAAAAGTTAATTTTCTCTCCAGTATTAAATTTTATGTCTTGCGTACCTTTGATTTTTTCAAAATTCTCTTGAGAAAAAATGTACGACTGCTCCTTAATAGTCGAGTTGACAATTACGCTGCCGAATTTAAAATCTCGACGCCATAATCCAGGCTGCATGATGGTCGGTGATTTAGGGCTTAATAAATTATAAGCAGAGCTACGGACTGGACCTAAATTAATCTCATACTCATCGTACCACCAAGTCTGGGTATGATTAGTCGGTCCGTAATCAAAACTATAGAAACCATCTCCAAGCAAGGCACTGGTTAAACCAAAGCGAAAAGCCTGAAAATCAGCTTGCTGGCTACGGCTAGAATTAATAATTGAGGTCTGTGGATAAATATTATTTTTAGGTAGATTTAAATAAGTAGTCATCGAACCTGACCAGTGACCACCATTTTCCCAAGGAGAAGGAAAAGATTCTAACATCATGCCATTTAACAAGCCTTGATAACCTTGAAAGACGCGACCATTGCCAACAATAATAAATTTGTCACCAAATAGACGACGGCTTTCAGTTAACATTTTTTTAAATCCTGTTGACCAAGCAGTATCTGCATAACTAATTTCATCCTTGCGTCCGTCTCGATCTAAATCTAAATTAGCACCATTAATCCAAGCAATGTCTCCCCAGGTATTATCATAGAAAACACCATCAAAATATCCAGACTTATAAATATGCTGATAAACAAAATCAGGTAAAAATTCATTAAATTTATCACCATTTAAATTTTGACCAGCACCATCGCTCAAATTAAGCATATAAGTTCCAGGCCAATTAGAAATTCTATTTCCAGCCGGATCTTTTAGCCACCAAGAATCAGTAATTTGTGAACGCAAATTTCGCCTTAAAACCGCACCGGTATTACCAGCCGCTAAATTAATATCATCAATAATTTCTTGAGAAGTAATATAGGCGAGAATAATAACATCAGGATTAAGTTCCCTAATTAGACGCAGTGAGCCTGGACTATTTTCCTGGACCTCCATATCAAGCACCAGTAAGTCCCACTTAGCGAGTTGACGCGCCTCCTCTGTGCTCAATTCCCAGCGTAGATAATAATTAGCTAGCCGTGGATAGGACACCTTAAGCGAAGCTGCCTCAGCTGTAAGCGGAGCCAGGAAAAGTATGAAAAATGAGATAACTAGGTAAGAGCGCAGCTTCATTTCTTGAAATTAATTAGTGTTCATCTTAATAACCTTCATGCGCTTAGGTAGATATTGACGTAAGACTTTAGGAATAATTACTGAGCCATCTGCTTGTTGGTTCTGTTCTAAAATCGCGGGCAGTAAGCGGCTAGTGGCCAAACCAGAACCATTTAGTGTATGTAGAAATTCATTTTTACCACTAGAGATATTCTTGTATCTAATCTGACCACGACGAGCTTGATACTCTAAGGCGTTAGAAACACTACTTACTTCTTTATAGATATTCATACTCGGGATAAAAACTTCCAAATCATAAGTTTTAGCCATCGCCGAGCTGCAATCACCAGCTGCTAATTTTGAGATTTGAAAATGCAAACCCAAGCCTTCAATTAATTTTTGTGCGTTGTTGACCATCTCAGCAAACATTTTCCAACTTTCTTCAGGTCGAGAAAAAATAAACATTTCTACTTTATTAAACTGATGACCACGAATCATGCCACGCTCTTCTTGACGGTAACTACCAGCTTCACGACGAAAACATGCTGAATAAGCAAAATATTTTTTAGGAAGGTCTTCTTCACGTAATATCTCATCACGATAATAATTTCCCAACATCATTTCACTAGTTGCATTCAAACATAGCCCATCTTGATTCCAAAATAAATCGTCGCGGAATTTAGGCAAATGACCGGAGGTATAAGCTGACTTTTCACTAAGTAGAAATGGTGGCATTATAAATTCATAATCATTGCGAGAATGAAAATCAATAAAATATGATAACAGCGCCCATTCTAAAAGAGCGCCCATGCCGGTATAACACCAAAAACCAGAACCAGACATTTTAGCTGCTCTTTCATAATCAATTAAACCTAAAGAAGTCGCTAACTCAACATGGTCTTTTGGCTCAAAAGAAAATTCTGGTTTTTTACCATAGGTATAGATAACTTCATTATTTTCTTTGCCACCAGCAATTACGTCGAGTGCTGGAATATTTGGTAGTTCAGCCATTTGTTCAGAGAACTCTTTTTCCGTAGTAGCCAATTCTTCATCTAGCTGCTTAATACGTTCACCTAAATCTTTCATGGCAGCGATAACTTCTGGTGTTGGTTTTATTTTAGAATTTTTATTACGCTCAGCTTTTAATTCTTCAGTTTTTGCAATCAGCTCACGACGTTTATCATCAAGCGCTAAAACTTGTTCTAAATTTAATTTTTCTGGGTCTAAGCGTTTAAGTAGTCCGCGCTTTACTTCTTCTAAGTTTTCACGGATGAATTTTATGTCTAACATAATTTTTATATTAACTCGGTATTATTTATTTTAACCAATCACTTCCCCGCCAAAAGCGGCTAAGAGATTGTCCATCATTGCACCACCAGTCTTAGGTTCGCTGGCTACTGGTGCTGATGCCATCGGCGCAGATTCTTCTTCGGCCGCTTGGCTACTTAAATGTCTTTTTAATTCTAAATTTTCATCCAAACGAGATTCAATACTAACTCCGGAACCAAAAACTTCGGCGAGAGTTGCTTCAATTAAGCTACGGATATTAGGATCATTTACTCTATCTTGATGAAATTTATATTTAAAGACTAAGTTCAGCTTTCCGGACTCTAGCGCTTGTGGTTCGCAATTCTGTAGAACAAAGGATAAGGAATGATTATATTTTTTTATTTTAACTAAAAACTCGGGCCATTTTTCCGTTACTTCATTATTTTGCAAGTCAACTGATGCAAAGGAGACTGGAGTAGTTGGGGACAACTTAGACACCGAAGATGATGCTATGGGCACTGAAGGCGTCGCGGGTGTTAAAGGTGCTGAGACTGGGCGTGTTATATTTGGAGTGGCCGCAGTCTTAACAGGGGCGTTATAAGGTGACTGTTCACTGATGCCGGCGCAAATTTCTATGGCAGCTAACTCTAAGGGTAACTGAGCAATTAATAAGTTCTTTTCATTATAAGCATCTAGAAGGCGACGAGTATAAGCAATGAGTAGCGCCACTGAAGAATTGGCGGCAATACTATTAAGTCGTAGTTCCAAGTTATCTCCTAAATTTAAACCTAAGCTACTAGATAACTCCGGACTAACTTTGAAAATAATTAATTTACGTAATAAGGCGACTAACTCACTGTTAAAATT
>CAYGOK010000009.1:12613-27832 GCA_964351585.1 uncultured Gammaproteobacteria bacterium
TAACTTTGAAAATAATTAATTTACGTAATAAGGCGACTAACTCACTGTTAAAATTGCGCAAGTTTGCGCCACTATCGGCTAATTGGTTAATTAAAGCAACTGCTTTAGCAGCATCTTTCTTACTTAAGTGTTCTAATAAATCAACGGCCTCGCTACTATTGTAGTGAGGGATTACTAGTTCTGCCTGCTCTAAACTGATATGTTTTTCACCTAAAGAAAAAATTTGTCCAAGTAAACTCTCCGCATCACGCAAATGCCCACCACTGCGACGAGCAACTGCTTCTAAAACATCTTCATCAATTTCGACACCTTCTTGCGTAGAAATACGACGCAATTTACCAACGACATCAGCTACGCCAATGCGTTTAAAATCAAAACGTTCACAACGGGAAATAATAGTAGCCGGGACTTTATGAATCTCTGTTGTGCAGAGAATAAAAATAACATAAGTTGGTGGCTCCTCAATAATTTTTAACAAAGCGTTAAAAGCGGAAGGTGAAAGCATGTGGACCTCATCAATAATAAATACTTTGTATTTTGTTTGACTTGGTACTAACCGAGAAAAAGAAATAATATTTTCTCTAACATTATCAACACCGGTATTAGAGGCGGCATCAATTTCAATAACATCTAAATTACTTCCTTCAGTGATTGACTGGCAGGTAGCACACTTACCACAGGGCTCATATTCACCTGGCTTTAATTCCAGGCAGTTAACCGCCTTAGCCAAAACTCGAGCCATCGTAGTTTTGCCGACTGCTCGTGGTCCACAAAATAGAAAGGCCTGCGCCGTCTTACCGGCACTAATTTCATTCTGTAAAGTTATTTTGATGTGTTTCTGGCCTAGAATATCAGTGAAATTCTGGGGCCGATAATCTCGGTATAGCGTCCTCATAGGTTTATTTTTTTATTTCTGTGCGGCGGGCAATCTCCGCTTCTACTAAACGTGCGCTTTGTCCATACTTCAATCGGGAAAGCGACCTAATCTTATCAGCAATGCCCTCGTGCTTAACTCCAACCAAGGGCCAAGTCGTACGGAGAGAAAAAGGCCGAGCCGCACTGTTGTCAATTAGCAGTTTAATATAAGCAGTTCCCTTGTCAATATTAATTAAATCGTATTCGTTAAATACTGGGTTAAATTCCTTGACTAAGAAATCAGCGTCTTCTGAGCCAATCTTAAAACTAACCATCGTGCCCACGTTACCAAAAACAGCATCTTTAATTTCCGTATTACCATTTTTTGAAAGCTGGCCGACATACTGATGAGCAATTACTAAGTTCAAAGCATATTTTCTCGCTTCCGATAAAATCTGACAAATAGAATTAGTGGTAAAATTTTGAAACTCATCGATATATAAATAAAAATCCTTGCGATTTTCAGCTGGCATATCAGTTCGAGAAAGTGCCGCCATTAAAATCTTACCAACTAAAATCATGCCCAGAAGATAAGCATTAGCTTCGCCAACAGTTCCCTTTGGTAAATCAACTAATAAGATTTTCTGCTTATCCATCACTTCGCGTAAATTAAAGGCACTATTTTGTTGACCGATAATCGGCCTCATCATGTCATTAGAAATAAACGAAGTCAATTTAGAGGTGATATAGGGGACAATATTAGCTAAAGCCGCCTCACCGCCAGCTTTCTCCGCTTCATTAGTCCAGAAATCAACTACCGTCTTATTGCGACAACGCTCTATCTTTAAGCGACGGAATTTTTCATCAGCTAAAACTTTTGGAATCTCCATTAAAGTTGAACCTGACTCTGGATCATCCATAATTAAAAGCATGGCGTTACGCATGTACTGTTCAAACATTGGACCACCAGTTGATTTTAAATCATACAACTTATCAAAAATTCCAATCATTTCATTGATAACGAAACTCTTTTGCTCTGGATAACGCGGATCATACTCTAGTAAATTTAAAGCAAGCGGTCTTTCAATGTCAGCCGGTGAAAAAATAATTACATCCTCGGCTCTTTCTGGCGGAATACGCTCTAAAATATCCTGAATTAAATCACCGTGCGGATCAAGTACACATACTCCTTCCCCATTTTGAATATCTTGGATAGCCATATTAGCTAATAACACCGATTTACCGACACCGGATTTACCAATAATGTAAGTATGCCTTCTTCTATCTGCTCGCTTAATTCTAATATCCTTCTTCGTGCCACGGTAAACATTATGACCCAACAGAATGCCTTCGTCTGGGGTTTCGGCTGGGGCTGGCGCGGATTTAGCTGTTAACCAAAGAATATTTGGAGTTTCAGTTGTGCTAAGTGGTAAATGAAAAATTCCGGCCAACTCTTCGCTATTTAACAAAAAGCTATCACTATCACGAAAATGACGATAGATAAAGTCTTTGATAATTTTATCTTGACCACCCTTCTTGGGACGAGAGAAAGAATTACCGTAGCTAAAATTATTATATTCAGCAAAGGCGCTAGCAATATTTTCCAGATACATATCCGCCTTTGACTTGGTCGGCGCAAAACTTAAAACTCGTAAGTTGACATCAAGTCCGGCCTTAAGATTTTTTTCTTCAATCTTTTTAAGCATCTCCTCTTCAACCGCACTCAAGCGCTTCTCTTTCCTTTCTACTTGATTAGGGTCTGCTTTCTTGTTTGTTGAAACAAATGAAAAAATTGAATCTAAGAACCCTGAACGCGTTCCTTCTGCGACCGAGTTTTTTTGTTGTATTCGCTCAACTGTTTCTCGCACCTTACCATGCCAAGAGCCTTTAGCGCTACGAACAAGATATTGAATGGCCAAACTCTCACCTTTTTCTAACTTAGATAAAACACTAATCAAAGAATTCATCGGATCAACATCCATCTCCTGATAAGTTTTAAGCGGGAAAATAAAACTTTTTACTGTCTTAAGATAAGCCGCTGAAGCTTGACCACTAGCACCAAAAGAATTGTAATCTTCAATTTCCTCAATTACAGCTTCGGGATAATGAGCATGAATATGCTGTTCTAAATAACGCACTGCTTCACGTTGAGCGGCAAAATAAAAAGCAATCTGCTTAGCGCTAGCAACGATTTCAAAAGAAACATGGTCACTGCGACCATTAAGCCAAGCAGAAAAACCACGTTGCGCTCTTAATCCGCCGATACCAGCAAAAATTGCCTCACCTTTAGCAATTTCCTCTTTAATATTTTGAGCAGAATGACCATTGCCGTTATCTGGCTTTTCCTTAGGAATGCGAATAGAAAAAACATGATGACGGGCGTAATGCCGTCTAGAAAATAATGTTTTAAGAGTCTGCAAAATAAAAAAGACCGCCACTAAGATAACAATGGCGCCTATTAAATACGGCAAGATATCAGCAAAGCTGCTTGATTCAAAAGCTGGCATAAGCAAAAACTATTTTAAATCTTTTAATCTAACTATTTTATCGGCCTTAATCTTGGCTTCTTGCTCCAAGAAAAACTGATTTACACGTGGAATTATTTTTAACCAACGACGAATAAGATTGATAATTTTATCAACCTTTACCTTGGCCTTATCTAATAAAATATTTATTTTTGCTGTTGTCTCTTCACCAACACGTTTAAATTCCTGTTGACGCTGGGGATCCATCTGCAAAAAAACTTCATGCAGGCCCTCAGATAAAATTCCATCAATAGCCCGAGCACGTGTCTTATTAGGATCAATGGTCGTCGCAACAGCTGGAGTAACAGCTTCTGCTTCTTTCTGAACAGCCTTTTCTACCGGCGCAGCCTCAGGTTTTTTAGACTCTGTTTCTGGCGCTACGGGAAGCTGCTCTAAAGAAGCATCTTTCTCCACCTCTAAAATAGGCGAGGAAACGGTTACCTCAATCTTACTACCAGGAATATTTCCTATAGCCATATACTAGATAATTAAACAGTAATTGCCTCAACTGGACAATTAGCGGCCGCGTTCTTAGCACAATCCGTTACTTTATCATTGATAACCTCAGATTTTCCGTCAGCATTCATCTGAAAGGTCTCAGGACACATACCTGCGCACATGCCACAGCCGATACATTTATTTTGGTCTACTTTTACCATAAAATTTCATAATTAATTCATTAATTATTGCTTAGCTTTATTATAACATAATTTGTAAAAAATAAAACTGCTTTTAAGGTTAAAAAAGGGCAAAAATATTGGCATATTTCTCACTCCCTGACCACCCTTCTCAACCATTTGACAATTCTTTAGGCTTTTGTTATATTGAGTAAATAAAAGTTTAAAGATAATGCGAAAAATGCAAGCCTAGCGGCTAGTATTTTTTATGTAAAAACCAATATGGCACATAAGAAAGCCGCCGGTTCAACCTCCCTAGGCCGCGAGTCAGAGAGTAAGCGTCTCGGCGTAAAACTAACTGATGGCCAATGGGCTAAATCCGGCGCCATCATCATCAGACAACGCGGTACCAAGTATCACCCTGGTCTTAACGTAGATAAAGGCACTGACGATACCCTATTCGCCCTTAAGGGTGGGTTCGTTAAATTTTCTACCAAGAAATTGAAGAAATTTGACGGTAGCCTCAAAACGACTAAAATCGTTAACGTTATGCCAAAAGAGGCTGTAGCGAAAAAATAACAGATTTACTTGTTAAAGAAAACAGCCTTAATTGGCTGTTTTTTTGTATTGACAAAATTATATTATAATGATATAATACTAGCACAAAAAAAGTTCTTTTAAATCAGAGTACTAACCAAAAAAATAAATAGCAATGAGAGTATTGAAAAATTTAGTTCTCAAAACTATCGTAGTTTTAAGCATTTTTGCCAGTTTCATATTTTTTCTGTCTTCCTGTCAAAAAGAAGACGAGATAAATTTGCATGACGGCATATACTTCGGTCGCTTTAATCAGCAGACAATGGTCGCCTATGAAGTAAAATCCGAATCTATTGAGAAGCTCGGCTATTCCTTTGAGCCTGTAAGCACCATAGCACTGGATGAAACTTCATTTGTGGCACAGTACCCAGATGATCATAATCCGCGCTCAGCTGTTTGCTTCTTAAGCACGGTAACGAGAGATGATTATGGTGCAGCCATAATCAACACCAACAAAGAATTCGACGGACTTCATTATGCAAAAAATACTAGCGACATCACTTATGGTGGCGGATTGATATTTGCTATCAAGTATTTAAATGAAGAAAGTGCGACTGTTACCTTGGTGCGTCTCGATAGCGGTGTCAGGTATCAAGCCACCGGAACTATCCGCGGCAAAGCTACCCCTGTCAGTCATCGTGAATTAACCTTCCCTGTTGGCTCTACTATCACTAACGGCAAAGAAGAAACTTGGAGCATGACCTTGAATGCCGCAACCAACTATCAGTGGTCTAATCTGTTTACCGTTTCGCAAGTTAACGGTAGCAACTTGGTTTTTCGTTTTCAAGTTGAAGTTATTGATAACAAAAACTTGTAACTAAAAGTACTAAAGAAAACTAACAAAAAAACCCGGAATCTATCTAGACCCGGGTTTTCATTTTATTAAAATAAAATCTATTTCTTTCCTTCTTGCTTACAAACCTTAATAAATTCTACAAACAAAGGATGTGGCGCTAAAGGGCGAGAAATATATTCAGGATGAAATTGAACGCCAACAAAGAAAGGATGATCTTTTATTTCAACTGCTTCAACAATATGTCCATCAGGTGAAGTGCCGGCAATTTTTAGACCCAGCTCCTCAAAGCGAGTACGGTAGTCATTATTAAATTCATAACGATGACGATGACGCTCCGAAACAGTCTTGTTTTTAGTAAATTTAGAGTAGGCAGACGCTAGTTTTGTTCCCGGAAGTAAATGACAAGGCCAACCACCTAAACGAATTGTGCCCCCATAACCCTTTTCTTTAATAAGTTTTTCTTGCTCAGGCATGATATGAATAACTGGATCGGGTGTTTTGGGGCTGACTTCAGCTGAATTAGCTTCCTTTAGGCCAGCAACATTACGCGCAAATTCAATCACCGCCATTTGCATGCCGTAACACAAACCAAAATATGGAACTTTCTTCTCACGACAATATTTAATCGCCTCAATCTTTCCTTCAGCCCCGCGACTACCCCAGCCCTGAGGAATAATTAAACCATCCAAACCCTTAAAAGCTTTAGAGCCTTGTTTTTCAACCTCTTCCGCGCCTAGCCATTTAACTTTAACCTTGCATCGATTATGAGCGCCGGCATGCTTAATTGCCTCTAAAACAGAAATATAGGAGTCACCAAGCTCAAAATCACCACTTGCAAAGTATTTGCCAACAATACCAATATTAACTTCTGGCCCCGCCACTTTAGTCGCCTGGACTAACTTCCGCCATTCATCGTTATTACTCTTTTTAAGTGGTAGACCAAATTTTTCTAAAATACGAGCACTCAAATTATCTTTTTCAAAATTTAAAGGAATGTCATAAATTGAATCTGCATCAGGAGCAGCAATGACGCTATCAAGCGCAACATTGCAATTTATCGAAAGTTTTTCTCGGCGCGCCATATCAATTTGACGCTCACTGCGAGCCACTAAAAAATCAGGTTGAATACCGGCAGATTGCAGGGCACGAACAGCATGCTGAGTAGGCTTAGTCTTCATTTCACCAATCTTATTAGGAATTGGTAAATATGAAACCATAACAAATAAAACATCTTTTGGATGATAAAGCTTCATTACCCGAGATGCTTCCAAAAACAGAAGATTTTCATATTCGCCAACCGTACCACCAACTTCAATAATCATTACTTCGGCTCCTGTCTTTTCTACAGCCTTTTCAATGCGACTACGAATCTCCATGGGAATGTGGGGCACAACTTGAACACACTTCCCCTTATACTCTAAATTTCTTTCGCGCGCGATGACTGACTGATAGACACGACCCGTCGTCATGTAATTTTCCTTGTAAATATTTTTATTTAAGAAGCGTTCATAGTTACCAATATCTTGATCAGTTTCATCACCGTCTTCAGTTACAAAGACTTCTCCGTGTTCAATTGGATTCATTGTACCGGCATCAACGTTAATATAGGGATCCATCTTGATAGCGCTTACTTTATAACCGCGCGCCTGGAGAATCTGTCCGATAGAAGCGGTAGTTACCCCCTTACCGACTCCAGACATAACGCCGCCAACAACGAAGATATACTTGGTGTTTTTCTCTCTTTCCTTAGTTTTTTCAGCTTTTTTCCGCTCCATAGACATAATATTTGACTTTTTTATTATTTCGTGATATAAATATAACAGTAGTAACTTAAAAATGAACGAACCATGTTAGAAGTATCCTCTCTAAAAAGTAAAGGTTTTCTTGTCTGCGTTGATGGCGAAGAAATCGCCCGATCTAACAACATTGTGCGCCTCGCTGAAGCAGTTTTTCTGGAAGCTCCAGAAGAGGTTGAGCACTACGCCGTAAATAATGGTCCAGCACAAATCGACTTGTCTTATGATGACGAGATTAACTTCAAAGAACAGCTAGTAATGCTGCACTTAAAAGAAAACGGTGAAATGTTTTTCAAAGACGACGAGTAAAGGCAAACTAAATTGCAAAAGAAGCGATGACAAAATCATCGCTCTTTTTTTTATTTCTTCTTCAATATTTCAAGTGCCTTATCAAGTTGCGGATCACGCTCAGCTTCAATATCCTCTTCAGTTAATTCAACTATAACATTAGGCTCTATTCCCTTTTCGTTAATGAAATCTCCAGCTGGAGTCAACCAATGAGCAATAGTTACCTTCAAAGAAGAGCCGTCACTTAAATCAGCAATAGTTTGTACTGAACCTTTACCGAAACTCTGAGCGCCAACAATTGTGGCCTTCTTATAATCTCTGAGGGCGCCAGCCACAATTTCTGAAGCTGAAGCACTACCTTCATTAATCAAAACTACTGTCGGAAAACCAGCTAAACGAGCTTTACCGGTTGAGGCATGTTCAGAGCGACGATTCTCACCATATTGTTCAGCCACAATCGGACCCTCCTTAATCCAATCGCTAGCCAGATTAACAGCTGTTTCTAAATATCCACCGGGGTTATTTCTTAAATCCAAAACTATACCCTGTGGTTTTTTGGCAACCGCCTCTAAAACTGCTTTATTAAACAGGGACTCGGTATCTTCGTTAAAGTTGCTAACACGAATAATATAAATATTATCCTTCATCTCTGTCTTCACACTAGAGACAAAAATTTGACCACGAATAATTTTAATATCAAAAGGCTTCTCTGTGCCGCGGATAATAGTTAGGGTAACTTCCGTATCCTTTGGTCCTCTAATTTTTTTGACTGCCTCAGTAACAGTTAAACCTAGGGCTGACTCGCCATTAATCGCATAAATCTTATCACCTGATCTAAGTCCAGCTTTCTGAGCCGGCATGCCGTCTAAAGGTGCTACGACAGTAACAAAATCATCGCGCAAGCCAATTTCAGCACCAATTCCTTCAAAAGTTCCGGATAAATCTTCAAAAAATTCCTTAGTTAAAGTCGGAGTTAGAAAAGTTGTGTAAGGATCACCAGTTGCTCCCGCTAAGCCCTCCAAGGAGCCATAAAACAAATCGACATCTTTAATTTTATTTTTATCGACGTGATTACTCTTAATCGAATTCCAAACTTCAAAATATAAGTTAAAGTCAAAACTTTCCTTATCACCGTTCATTGCCGCTTCGCGCGCTTCTTCGGAATAAGCCAAATTACCAGCCTGGCTTGAGCCACCACCGAAATAAAATCCGGCTAGAAAAACTGAGCCCGCTAAAACAATTGTTACGAGCCAAAAACCAATTTTTTTATATTTAAATTTAGACATAATTTTATTATATAACTTTCTCTCTTATTTTAATCAATAAACCTAATTTAGGCAAACTTGGAGAAGTTAATATTAAGTCCAGCATTGTCTAATTTCTGTTTTTATCTTAGTATTAAAGAGAAAATATGAAGATACTGAAATATAGTGAAAAAAACAAGGCGATTATCATCGCTGAGGTCATAAAAGTCTTAAAAAAAGGCGGTATTTTCGTATTTCCGACTGAAACCTGCTACGGGCTTGGCGCCGACGCGACCAATCCGAAAGCTATCGCCAAGCTTTATAATTATAAAACTCGTCGCGAAGGAAAACCCTTATCAATAGCGGTATCTGACATCGAAATGGCGGCTAAATATGTCGATATTAATGAAATGGCCATTAACCTTTATACTAATTATTTACCCGGCCCAATCACGGTTGTTTCTAAAAGCAAAGGCAATCTTGCTAAAGGCATTGAATCTGAATATGGCACGCTTGGCATCCGTATCCCTGACTACCCTTTGGTTTTAGATATTATTCGTAATTTCGGAAAACCTTTTACCGCCACTTCCGCCAACGCTTCCTACTTACCTAAACCCTACAGCATCAAAGCTCTTCTTAAAGACACACCGATAAAGAGTCAGGGGTTAATTGATTTAATAATTGATGTTGGTCAACTACCACACCGCGAAGCTTCTACGGTAGTTGATACCACCATGAATAATTTAAATATCATGCGCCCTGGTCAGATAAATTTAAAAAAGCAACTTAGCAATAAGGCGGCAGTCTTATCTGCTAAAACCACAAGCGACAAACAGACAGTAGAGTTCGGTGGCATGAACATGCTTAAATATATTGATGAGCCACTTGATAGACCCCTAGTTTTTTTCTTAAGCGGTGAAATGGGTAGCGGCAAGACGCAATTTTCTAAAGGCTTAGCTGAAAAATTAAGCATTAAGGAAATTATCAAGTCCCCAACTTTTACTATTTTAAATGAATATGACTATAAGTTAGGCAAGCGTGGCGGAAAATTTATCCACATTGATACTTGGCGCATTGAGAGTATTAAAGACTTAGAAAGTGTCGGCATTGATGAATATTTAGTCGCTGGTAATGTTATTGCTGTTGAATGGGCTGATAAATTTCTAATTAAGCTAAAAAAGAAAATTGAACTGACCGGTGGACGCTTAATTAATGTTGTTTTCCGTTATATCGACGAAAATACCAGAACGATAGAAACCTATGAATAAGCCAATTATTCTAGCAATTGATACTAGCTGCGACGACACTTCGGTGGCGGTTTTACGCGGGCGCCAAGTTCTTTCTAGTGTTATCTCCTCACAAGTTGAAATCCATAAAAAATGGGGCGGCGTTGTCCCTGACATTGCCCGCCGGGCGCATAAAGAAAATATTGAAAAAGTTTATCTTGAAGCTTTGAAAAGAGCGCGCGTAAGTGAAGAAGAAATTGAATTTGTAGCCGTTACTTATGGACCAGGCTTAGCGATTGCTCTGGAAGTAGGCATAGAATTTGCCAAAAATTTAGCTTACGAAAAGAAAAAGAAGTTAGTGCCCATTAATCACATGGAAGGACACTTGCTTGCTTCTTTTATTCTCAATAAAAATGGTCAGGGACAAATTAAAACAGCGAAAGACGCTAACATCTTCCCTGCTTTAGCATTACTTGTTTCTGGTAACCACACCGAAATTGTTTACGTTAATGATTTTAATGATTATAAAATTCTTGGCGAAACACTAGACGATGCCGCTGGTGAAGCCTTTGATAAGGTTGCCCGTATGATGAATATTGGCTATCCTGGTGGACCAATTATAACTTTACTAGCTGGTCGTGCTAATAAAAAATGGTCAGATATAAAATCTGGCCTTGAAGAAAGAAACGAACGCAAGCCGCTAGCCGAAGTTGCTGGTCGCTTAGGCTTACCAGTGCCAATGATGCGCTCTTCTGATTTAAACTTTAGCTTTTCCGGACTAAAGACGGCTTGTTTATATAAAATTGAAGCTTTACGTAAAAAATACAAAAATGACAGTGCTTGGTCTTACGAATTATCTCGCGAATTTATTAGTGCTGTTTCCAAATCTTTATCTGCCAAATTAAATAAAGCTATCAAGCTTCACCCAGAAATTAAAGCGGTAATCCTAGGTGGTGGTGTTAGTAATAATATTTATATTGTACGCGATATCAGCAGACTCTCAAGAAAACATGGTAAAAAATATTTCATTCCAGAAATTAGATTTCGTAGTGATAATGCTGGCATGATTGGTATTGCCGCTTATTACAATATAACCAATAAAAAATATTGGTTAACAGGTAAAAGCATCTTAAAAGTAGATAGAAAGCCGATGCTTAAATTATAAAGCTTCAGGTAATTTAAATTTAGCCAACAACTCTTTAGCCTTCTCGGGCTGCAAGCGACGACTTGAATCTTTCTGCATAATACCAATATTATCAAGTGTCTTTTCCCAATCATTACCACCACCCGGATTAGGTACAAGATGATAGTGGGCGTGCGGAACTAGGCGACCAAAAGACGCTGAATCCACAAACTCATAACCTAATCCCCGATAGTGATTAGCGACCTTAACGGCGAATTCATAGAAGGCGCCGACGTTTTCGATATCCCAAATAAAACGAAAGTGTTTTTTTGGAATAATAATGGTGTGTCCGTCAGTAAACTGAGCGATGTCAAGGAAAGCTAAGAAATCATCATTTTCATGAATTTTATAAGCCGGGATTTCACCACGGACAATTTTACAAAAAATACAGTCGTCCATACTATTAAAAATTAAATCAAGGATTGAAGGGCCTTAAGCGCTTCTGGCAGTACTGGTAAAATCAAACCAGCGACTTTGACTAACCAAGGAGCAACGATAGACTCGGTTAACTTCTCGCCAAAAGAACCAGAAATAAACGCATAGCGCGAAGCAACGTAAAGAATTAAACCTAAAAACAAAGAGCCTTCAAATAGACCCAAAAGTCCACCTAAGAGATTATTTATATACTTACTGCCAGGAATAAAGGCTAAAAGATTAAACAATTTCTCAATTAAGTAGAATACAAAATTAGTTAGACTAGTAGCAGCGACAAAGAGAATAATAAAGGCAATTACTTTTCCTAGCGCCTCGTGATCTCCGGCCCAATCTCGTCCCCATTCAAAAACTTGGAGATAAAAATGACTAGCTACATAAGCACCAATAATTAAACCAACTAAATTACCCAGGGAGCGAATCAATCCCTTCCTAAGGCCACTAAACGTAAAAAACGCTAGAAGGGCTAAAAGGATGATGTCCAAAATTCCCATAAATTTTATTTAAGTTTTATAAACGCGGAAACAAAGATTCGCCTTTTTTAATTTGGACGGCACTAAATTGTTCTTGAATTTTAGAACTAGTAGTTGGTAAAAATGGTTCTAATAAATAGGCAATATTTAAAACATCTTGTGCCAAGGGCCTAAGAGCGCTAGTAATCTCATTTTTATCAGTCATTTTCCAAGGAGCTTGACGACTCAATGATTCATCGCTCGCCTTAACTTTTTCCCAAATAGCCTGCAGGGCTTCATTAAAACGATAACCAGACATCGCTTGCTCAAACTTGTTATTAGTTTCTTTAAATTCCGGTGAATCTATTAAAGGCGACAAATTAGTAACAATTTCGTTTTTCTCTAAAAGATTAGAAATACGTGCTGATAAATTACCTAAACCATTAGCCAAATCAGCGTTGTAGCGCAAACGGAATTTATCTTCCGAATAATCACCATCTTCAAAAGTAGATATCTCGGCTAATAAATAGTAGCGCACGGCATCGGCGCCATATTTTTCTACTAAAGAATAAGGGTCCACAACATTACCTAAGCTTTTACTCATCTTTTCACCGTTAGCGGTTAAGAAGCCAAATACTAATACCTGGCGTGAAGCGGGCAAATCAGCTGACATCAGCATTGCCTGCCACATGGCAGCTTGAGGGCGCAAATTATCTTTACCGCAAACTTGTAGTCCGGGCCAATAGCTAGAAAAATTTTCCATATCCTCTGGCCAGCCAAGTGTCGAAACATAATTAACTAAAGCATCAAACCAAACATACATTACTTGATTATCATCACCTGGAACTGGAACACCGTGAGGCATTTTGTCTTTCTGGCGAGAGATACTAAAATCCTGTAACCCAGAGGCAACAAAAGTACTAATTTCTTTTAAGCGGCCAGCTGGTAAAACAAAATCGGGATTTTTTTCATAGAGCGTGAGTAATTGTTCCTGATAATTAGAGAAGCGGAAGAAATAATTTTCCTCATCAATAATTTCCAAGTCACGATTAGGATGCAAGGGGCAACGACCATCAGTTAATTCAGAATCAGTTTTTTCCATTTCACAGCCAACACAATACTTAACTTGATAATTCTTCTTGTAAATATCACCCTTAGCCTCACAGCGGCGCCAAAACTCCTGAGCAGCAGCCATGTGACTAGCATCTGTTGTTCTAATAAACTTGTCATATGACAAATTCAAAGACTCTTTTAAAGGCTTGAATTTAGCAGAGTACAAATCACAATATTCCTGGACAGGCAAATTCATTTCTTGGGCTTTTAAAAATATCTTCAAACCGTGCTCATCGGTACCAGTATTAAAGAATACTTTGCGGCCACGTTGTCTAAAATAACGGGCAATTACGTCCGCTTTAATAATTTCGGCCGCAAAGCCAATATGCGGATCAGAGTTGATATAGGGTAATGTTGTCGTAATGTAAAATTTTTCTGCTTCCATATTTAACTTGTTTGAACTTTTTTCTTAGGTCTAATCATAATAACAAATTCACCCTTCAGATTATTAGCATCGCTTTCTATTTCCTCAAGCACTGCTTCAGGGCTACCTTGATAAAAACTTTCATGCATCTTAGTTAATTCACGGGCGACAGACACTATCACTTCCCGACCCTTTTCCTGAGAAGCGACTGTTAATTCTTCTAGGAAACGGGTGGCACGATGCTTAGATTCATAAACAATAACCGGATAATTACTAACCACAATTTCTCTCATCATAGTTTGTCGGCCTTTTTTATGGGGCGGAAAACCGAGAAAAAAGAAACGGTCAAAACCAATACCAGCCAGAGAAATAGCAGCTGTTAAGGCGGTTGGACCAGGCACACTTTCAATTTCAACTTTTTCTGTCAAAGCTTCACGAATAGCTGAAACCAAATAACCACCTGGGTCAGAAATTCCTGGCGTTCCCGCATCAGTCACAAGTGCTAATTTCTTGCCAGCAGCCAATAAGGAAATTATTTTATCAATTTTAGGCGCCCCAGAGTGTTGATGATAAGAAATAGTTGGTGTTCCAATATTATGATGAGATAATAATTTTTTAGTAACTCGAGTGTCTTCACACAAAATATAATCTGCCTCCTTCAAAATACGCAAAGCCCGAAGAGATATATCTTCTAGGTTGCCAATCGGCGTTCCAACGATACTTAATTTTCCTAGTTCTCTCTTGCCGGCCATAATAGTTTTTATTCCATATTGTCGCGACGTTCGCGAACATACTTAGTCCAATCTTCCACCACGTCAACCAAAACTTTAAAAGGCGCCTCAATAATAAAGTCGAAGATGAAAATAAAGATATTAACGCGGGACATGTTATTAGACAACCAGCGACCAACCAGGATAATCGGCATGTAAAATAGGTCAATTAAAAAAGTTACTATATTTTCTTTCCGCTCAACTATCATCAAGTCTTTAACTCCTCTAGTAACAATAATGCTAAAGAAGCTGACGAAGGCCAAGAAGAACAAGAAAATAATCATGCTCACCCAGTTAAAGCCCATTAATTCGAGAACTCTAATAATAAAGTAGATTGAGACAAGAAATGCAGCGGCATAAATAAAATTAAAAGTACCGCTAACTGCTAAACGTCTTTTTCTATCTGATCTTAAAGTTATTGGCTGCTTATCATTCTGACCTAAAAAAGCAATCTGCTTAATACCAGCGATAATTTTATCAGTGTTATCCTGACCCGGCTTTTGAGTCATAAGGACAATGAAAAATAGAAGTAAGGCTGGAAAAGCAACATTAATTGCTAAAGACATCGCATTAAGTGGTTCATTAAACCATCTAATTGCTGGAACTTCAATCAAGAAAACAAAAACTGATTTAGTCAAAAAGATATAAATGATACTGCGCATGGCGGCGCGCCACAATCTCGACTTCGCTTTCTTGTATTTTTTTTCACATGTCTTGTGAACTAAAGTAAGAAAACCCTTTTCCCCTTTCTGACTTTCTGCATAAGCCTTGATTGGGTCATCGCTAATAGTTTCCGATAAAACATTGAAGTATAAAGAATAGCGACGAACCAATTTGTCTAACTGTCTAGTTAAAGGATGATCTAGCTGTTCTTCTACTTTTTTTCTAACAGCTTTTATCTGGATGGCAATTTTCTGCAAATGCGCTTCGTCTTCACGGGAAAAACCAGTCTTAGAGCCAA
>CAYGOK010000009.1:27932-29954 GCA_964351585.1 uncultured Gammaproteobacteria bacterium
GCAATTTTCTGCAAATGCGCTTCGTCTTCACGGGAAAAACCAGTCTTAGAGCCAATCGCCAACCAGCCATCGTTATAATATTTAAATAAAACAAAATTAAGCATGTCCTCATCAAGCTTTAAAAAACGACGGCCAATGCTTAAATAAATTTGAATCTCTCTATCACCTTCATAAGGTAGCTCCTTTGGCAAAACAACATCACGACTTAAAACATCAAACATGTTATTAACAATCATCTGTTTGACGCGCCCCGGAGCTAAATTTTCTTCAATTTCACAGGCTGCCATATTTAGCAACCAAGAAATAACATTATTTTTATCGCTAATTAAATTTTTAACCTCACCAATATCACTTTTAAATCCTAATGAGGAATTAATGCTAGCAACAAAATAATCTTTTAGTTTTAGATACTTTTCTAAAAGTCGAGCAACCTCGCCAATTTTAGTTTCCGGAATTTTATTATTCGGCAAATAACTACCACGAATGAGCTCGGTTAAAAGATGAGCTGACAAGTCAACGCTATCAACATCTCTTAAAACACCTTCAATGACTACTTGGCGACGTAAAATACGCGCAATCGCATTCTTCCGCAATAGGTGTTCTTCATCATAATCAACAGCATTTCGAACCTTCTCATAAAAAAAAGCCAAACGAGAAACTAGTTCCGAGACTTTTATTTTTGCTTCATTGTCACTTTCCTCTTCCTTCCGGTTTTCTTCGCTATAGATGACTTGGAAGAGTTTTTTGGTATTGTCATTTAGTTCGACAGCCTGTTCTGCAGTCTGTCTTTTCATTAAATTTGGGCTAACCATAGTAAAATTTCTTAGCAGTAGCTAAATTTTAGCGTATAATACAACTCTTTGCTTATATTTTAGCCTGTTTATAGCGAAAAGGCAACCAAACCGACCCCACCCAAAGCCTTGACACGCTAAGCTCTATTATGTATTATTTAGTTAGATAAAAAGGTGGCCACAAGGCTATTTTTAATTACCTATTTTTGTGCTTTTATGAACAAATTAATCAACTACATTAAGGCCTCAGTTTCCGAAATGAAAAAGGTTACCTGGCCAACCCAGAAAGAAACTAGAAACTATACTATTTTAGTAATAGCTCTAAGCTTAATCACTGCCGCCTTCCTTGGCGCTTTAGACTTTATTTTTAACTACGGTCTCCAATTCGTTGTCTAAAAAAATCTATAAATAAAAATTAAAATAGTTCTTAAATTTTATGGCCAAGCAACTTTTAAACCAAGGCCGACGCTGGTACGTTATCCATACCTATTCTGGTTATGAAGAAAACGTTGCCCAAAACCTAAAACAAAGAGTCGAATCTTTGGATATGGAGGATAAGATTTTCAATATTCTCATTCCGACTGAAAAGAAAATCAAAATCAAAAATGGCAAACGTAAGGTAGTCGAAGAAAAAATCTTCCCTGGCTACATTCTTGTAGAGATGATGGTAACTGACGAATCCTGGTATATTGTTAGAAATACTCCTAATGTTACCGGTTTTATCGGCACAGGAACAATTCCAACTCCAATCGGCGACGCCGAAGTTAAGGCGCTCCAGAAAAGAATGGGTGTTGAAGATCCTAAATTTCAAATTGATGTTGTGGTTGGCTCTCCAGTTAAAATTAACGAGGGTCCATTTAAGAACATGGAAGGAAAAGTTACTTCTGTTGATGAGGCAAAAGGAAAAGTTAAAGTTTCCGTTTCCCTCTTTGGTCGCGAGACTCCAGTAGAATTAGACTTTTTACAGATTAAGAAAGCATAAGTAAATTAATATTGATAATTAAAGATAACGGGCGGGCTTCTACGTCCTTAGTAAAAATTTTATGGCAAAGAAAATAAAGACAAAAATTAAGCTGCAAATCGCTGGCGGACAAGCTAATCCAGCTCCTCCAGTCGGTCCAGCTTTAGGTCAACACGGCCTTAACATTGCTGAATTCTGTAAGCAATTCAACGACAAGACCAAAGATAAGATGGGTGAAATCACTCCTGTTGAAATCACTGTTTACGAAGA
>CAYGOK010000010.1:0-28116 GCA_964351585.1 uncultured Gammaproteobacteria bacterium
GAGCGCTTCCATGGCATGGAAGAGGTCAAGGGTTCAAGTCCCTTATGGTCCACAAAGAAAAAAACTTCACCTGCGTGAGGTTTTTTTCTTAAGTATATTAGAAATGAGAGACTTAAATGCCGGAGACGATGTGTACTTGTACGCCGCCGAGGCCGGGTCGTGGAGTTTAGCGAGTAACGAGCGTAGCGAGAATACGAGGCTTGGCTACCGTGACCAAATCAGTCAAATAGTTAAATAGCGACAGGGAAGAGTTAGAAGTATGATAAAGATTAATGATTGAAAGTAGTATATAAACATAAGTCCACAGTTTAGTGGAATTAAATTAATTTAGTTGTATGTTTAATGGATATATTTTTATAATATTTTAAAACGAACTATATATACATTAGGATCTGGCATTTTCATGTACTCAATTTTGAATTATTTATTACTAAAATATAAATAGTCTAAGTTATTAATGCTTTTAATAAGCCGTCACTAAAATGATAGAATATAAACGCATTATTTTCAGAAATATAATATTTTTTCAGTAAATTTATTAGCTGTTTATAAGTCAGTCAAAATGAAGGGAAAAGTCTACGTTTTTGTGGACTTTTCTTTTTTATTTAGCTAATATTAAATAAAAAAATTTAGAGGAAAATCTGTGGAAAAGTTGTTGGTATCTAAGCATTTTTTACTAATATTTAAGACTTGATATTTTTGAATATAGTTTTCGTTTTTCTTATTTTTCTTCCTTGTTTATAGGTAGACTTTATATTATAATAAGGAGGAAGATTGTTATTACTTTTTACTTTAGTTAATTATTTTTAAGCCGCGAGTAGCGGCGCTTCTATTTTTATGATTTACGATGTAATTATTATTGGCTCTGGGCCAGCCGGGATGACAGCAGGAATTTATGCGGTACGTCGCGAAATGAAAACTTTAATTATCGGCAGGGAATTAGGCGGTCAATTAATCTGGGCCAGTGAAATCGAGAATTATCCTGGTTTTGAGAATATTAAAAGCTTTGAACTGATTACCAGAATGAAGAGCCAGGCGGTTAACGCCGGGGTTCAATTTAGTGATGATGAGGTGAAAAAAATAGAAAAGAAAGAAAATGGCTTATTTAGCCTATTTACTAATAAGGCAACATTTGAAGCTAGAACGGTAATTATTGCGATGGGACTTTCTCCGCGCCGATTAGCTGTTCCAGGGGAGATTGAATTTAATGGTCGCGGAGTCTCTTATTGTGCTAATTGCGATGGCCCCTTCTATAAAAATAGAACTGTCGCAGTTATTGGTGGCGGCAATTCAGCTCTAGATGCGGCCGAAGTTATGTCAAAGATTGCTTCTAAGGTTTATTTAGTACATCGTAATGAAACATTCCGTGCCTTTGAAACTCTTATTGAAGAAGTAAAGGCGAGGCCAAACATTGAATTAGTGATGAACGCCGATGTTAAACAAATTAGTGGTGAGGCCAAGGTTGATAAACTCATTGTTTTAGACAAAACTGCTAATACCGAAAAGGAAATTTTGGTTGATGGTGTGTTTATTGAGATTGGACGAATTGCTAGCACTGATTTAGTCGGTGATTTCGTTGAGCGTGATGAAAAAAATCAAATTATTGCTAAGTCAAATATGGAAACTAAAACTCCTGGCCTGTTTGCGGCGGGAGATGTAGTTTCTTGTGAGTTTAAACAAATAACTATTGCCACGGGCCAGGCCACAATCGCCGCTTTAAGTGCTTATCAATATATCCAAATGCACCCGAACTTGTTATAATAGAGGCAGATATATGGCAAATAAAATGATTAATTTAATAGTAGCTGATATGGGTTATGGTCACCAACGAGCGGCCTACCCACTTTTTGCTTTGAGCGACGGGGAGGCGCTAAACGTCAATAATTATCGAGGTATTCCTAGTTGGGAAAAAAAACATTGGGAGGATAATTTAGAAGCGTATGAAAGAATTTCTCGTTTTAAAAAAGTCCCTTTATTGGGTAAAGCGGTTTTCTCAACGATGGATTATTTTCAGAGAATAAAACCACGCTATCCTTTTCGTAATCTTTCTCGTCAAACTATTCAGCAGCGGTATTTTTTTAAGCTTATAAAAAAAGGATTGGGTAAAGATTTAATCTCTAAACTTAATAAGGATGGCAAGCCAATGATAACCACCTTTTTTGTAGCTGCTTATATGGCCGAGTACCATAATTATAATGGTGATATTTATTGTGTAGTATGTGATGCTGATATTTCTCGAGCTTGGGCCCCAATTGATCCCCCAACTAGCCGCATTAAGTACTTTGCTCCTAACAAGCAGGTGCAAAAAAGATTAATGATGTATGGAGTAAAATCAGAAAATATTATTATTACTGGATTTCCTCTTCCTCAGGAAAACGTTGGCGCTAAACAAGAAATTTTAAAGAGTGACCTAGCTCGTCGTTTAACATCTTTAGACGCGTCTGGAGAATATCGTAAAAGAGAGGGTGCGCTACTTAAACGCTTTGTGCCTGATTGTTTGAATAAAGAATCAAATAAGCCAATTAGTATTACGTTTGCTGTGGGTGGCGCTGGTGCTCAAAAAGAAATCGGCGCTATAATTTTGGAAAAATTGGCTCCAGGTATTAGAAATGGCCACTTTTCTCTTAATTTAGTTGCGGGGGTCAGATCTGAGGTGGCTGATTATTTTAAATCAGAGGTAGAAAAAACTGGTTTAACTAATCATCCCGCAGTTAAAATTTTATTTCATAAAGACAAAACAGGTTATTTTCGTTTGTTTAATAAAGCTCTGCGCACAACAGATATTTTATGGACCAAGCCGTCAGAGCTGTCGTTTTACAGTGGTCTAGGCTTGCCGATTATTATGTCTACTCCAGTTGGCTCTCAAGAAGATTTTAACCGAGAGTGGTTAATTGCTACTGGTGCTGGAATTGATAGTTTTAATCCCGAATATGTTAATGAGTGGCTACCTGACATGCTTGATTCCGGACGCTTAGCACGCGCAGCAATGGATGGGTTTTTAAATGCCGAAAGCCTAGGTGCTTACAATATAGAAAATTTTTTAAAGACGAAGATATGAATTGGTTAACAGTCGCGCTTAGTGCCTATTTACTTCTAGCGGTTGCTAATCTGTTGGATAAATTTTTAGTTGATAATGTTGTTAAGAGTAGTCGAGCCTATGCTTTTGCTGCTTGTGTCTTGGGCTTGGTTGTTATGGTTTTAGCGCCGTGGTTTTTAGAGTGGCCAGGAATTAATTGGCTACTTTTTAATTTAGCAGCTGGTGGAGTATTTGTGATTGCTTTGTGGTCTTTGTATGAAGCTTTAAAACGAGGAGAAGCGGCGCGAGTCTTAGTTTTTATTGGTGGACTCACGCCAATATTTTCTATACTCTTCTCTATCTTATTATTTAAAGAAGTATATAGTGTTAATCAGTGGTTGGGCATGGTTTTCTTGTTGGCTGGTGCAGGAATAATTGCGCTGTTACCGCAAACACGTAGTTTTTTAGCACGCTTAGTAGCGAAGCTTGGCTGGGAAAATAAAAAAACCAAGTCCGCATTACTTGTTGCGCTAATTTCTGCCTTTGCTTATTCTGTATATTTTATTGCCACTAAACACGCCTATAATAATCAGCCTTTTTTGAGTGCTTTTTTATGGAATCGCTTAGGGGCCGGCGTATTTGCACTTTTATTTTTACTTAGTGTTGCTGCGCGTAAAGAAATTAAATCACTATTGCAGAAATCTGAACCTGGGAAAAGGAAAGGATTGGTTGTTGTTAATCAAGGGCTTGGTTCAGCGGGATTTATTTTACAAAATTATGCTATTTCCCTTGGACCAGTAGCAATTGTTAACGCTTTACAAGGTTTTCAGTATGCGTTTTTATTAGCTATTAGTGCTGGTTTGGCAATTTTATCACCGAAACTTTTTAAGGAAAATTTTTCATTACCAATAGTTTTGCAAAAAACTGGAGCTATTATTTTAGTAGCTGTTGGTTTGTATTTTATTGCTCGCTAATTGGTGCAGATATATAAAGCTATGTTTTTAAAAAAAATTATTAAGCGTTTCTTTCATTATCACGGTTGGTGTCATCGTAATCGTTATTGTTTAGCAGTCTTGATTGCGCTTTTTGTTTTATTAACTTTTTTTTACTTTTTTAAAATAGCTAAAAATTATCCCTTAAGTCGAGACTTAGAACATGAGCCTGATTTTTTTGGTGTTACCTTCTCTACTAAGTTTTGTCGCGAAATAGGTCTTGATTGGCGCGAAGTTTATTTAGCAGTGCTCGATGATTTGAAAGTGAAGGAAATACGCCTGCCAATTTATTGGGACGAGATTGAAAAAAATCCTGGAGAATTTGATTTTTCTACCTATGATTATATTATTAGCGAAGGTCAGAAGCGCGATGTAAGGTTTATTGTAAATATTGGTTGGCGCCTGCCACGCTGGCCAGAATGTCATGCACCAGAGTGGACTAATCAGCAGTCCTTAGAAATGACAAGAGCAAAAGTAGTGAGAATGCTAGAAGCAACAGTTAATCATTATAAGGACAATGAAGCTATTGTTGCTTGGCAATTAGAAAACGAACCATTTTTTAACGAGTTTGGGGTTTGTCCGCCGAGTGATGATTGGTTTTTTGAAAAAGAATTAGAGGCTGTTCGCAATTTAGATGATAGGCCGGTCATGATTTCCGCCACTGGTGAGTTGAGTTGGTGGCGTAAAGAGGGTAAGTTAGCTGATATTTTTGGTACAACCGTATATCGAGTAGTTTGGGGAGACTGGAGTGGTTATGTAAGATATCCAATTCCATATTGGTTTTATAACCTAAAAGCTTTTTTAGCCGGCATCGATAAGGATAATAGAGTAATTATTGAGCTTCAGGCGGAGCCTTGGGTGCCTCATGGTAGCATTATTTATCTTTCTGATGAAGAGGCAGCTAAATCTTTTGACTTGGAACAGTTTAAGGCGAACTTACAATTTGGTATTAACATTGGTTTTAATAAGGCTTATCTTTGGGGCGTAGAATGGTGGTATTATAAATATAAAAATGGACGCCCTGAGTTTTGGCAATTAGCAAGAACTATTTTTTAGAGCCATGCTGTCAATTATTATTCCCACATTGAACGAAGAAAAATATTTACCGCGTCTTCTAGAATCTATTAGGCGGCAGAATTTTTCTGATTATGAAATTATTGTTTCTGATGGGGGCTCAAGTGATAAGACAGAAGAAATCGCTAAATCTTTTAAGGCTACCTTTTTTGTCGACTCATCAATTCGCCATCCTTCAGCACAGCGCAACAATGGGGCGAGAATTTCTAAAGGAGATACACTTTTATTTTTGGACGCTGATTCAGTTTTGCCGTCTGGTTTTCTGCCTGCTGTGTATGAAGAATTTGTAACAAAAGATTTAGCGATTGCTGGGTTTTATGTAAAATTTAATCCTAACCGTCCGCATTACAATATTTATTCTTTTATTTCTAATAACATTTGTCGCTTTAAGCAATACACTAAGCACCCGGCCGCAATTGGCGCCGGACTGATTTCAAGGCGCAGTGTTCACGAGGCTATTAATGGATTTGATTTAGAAGTCATTTTAGCGGAAGATTATGATTATTGTGCGCGTGCTTCTGTTTTTGGTAAATTTAGAATCCTTACTTCAGCTAAAATTTTATATTCTTCTCGTCGCATAGAAAAAGAAGGGTTTTTAAAATCAGGCTGGAAGTGGTTGCGCATGGGTGTCTTTACCTTGACTAATAGAAAAATTAAAAAAGATATTATTAAATATGACTTTGGAAAATTTTAAGAATAATTTTCTTGAACCACATAATTGGCTACGTCTAGCACTAGCCCTTATATTTTTTTCCGCTGGTTTATTTAGGGTTTTTAATCCAGATGCAGCTGCCGCTGAATTATCTGAACTTAAGTTACCAGCTTTTTTAACCTGGGTTATTCTTATAATTGAATTAGGCGGAGGTATTTTATTGTTCTTAGGAAAACAGGTTAAATTGGTTGTCAGCTTATTTATTATTTTTTTACTTGTCGCTTTATCGGCTGCCTTGGTTGCTAATGGTCAGGAAATTATTACTACTGCACACAAGCTTTTTGTATTTGATCCCGAGCCCACTGATTTTTTTATGCATTTAATTTTTTTATTAATTCTTGTTACCTTGTTGTTTAAATCTAGTAGAAAATAAATAATTATATTAGTAAAATAAAAAAACAGACCCGTAAAAGAGTCTGTTTTTTTGTGAGCGGGTAAGGGGAATCGAACCCCTATCCTCAGCTTGGAAGGCTGATATAAAAGCCATTATACGATACCCGCAAGTCTTATTTTCGTTTTTATATTATAAGATATAACAACAAAAGTCAATCTTTATTATCTAGTATCTTTGATGGAAGCAGTAAAATAAAAGACTGGCAACATGATAATTGCAAAGATTAAAAATACGTAATTTATTGGTAAAAAGGCGATGACAATAGCAGCGGAGCCGGCACCGACGATATAACCAATTGGTACTGTCATGCGGAAAACATTAATTAAGCCAAGGTCGCGATGGCTAATTTTTTTGAAGAAATAAGAATCACGCATGGCCTCAATTAAGGCGGCGCCGGTGCGACTAAAGAATAAGGCGGCTGCCCAAACTAGAGCGGAGGTTGTTTCTAGGTAAAAGAATAGGAGTAATGATAAAACTAGAATGAATATGCCTAGAAGAAGTAGCTCTTTTTCGCCTATATATTTATCAGCAATAACGCCGGCAGGAATCTCAAAAAGAATAAAAGGTATAAGCATGAATGAAAAAATCCAACCAAGTTGCGACCAGTCCATTCCTAGTGTTTGATGAAGATATAAAGGAATGTACAGAACCGCTGCGCTAAAGAATAGATTTAAAGAAATAGCAGCAATAAAAATACCGCGTAGATTTTTATCACGCCAAAGCCTCCTCCAGCTTTTATTAATACTTTCTTTATTATAATGTCTGCTATTATCTTTTAGAGACTTTTTTTGTGATAGAATGGCAAAAAATAAAAACATTGCCAAAATAGATGAAGCAATAAAAGGTAAAGAATATCCACCGGTATTAATTAAATAGGCAGATAACATTGGTGAAGCAATCCAGCCGAGGTTTATGCAAGTTAAATAGGTAGAGCGAATTCTACCCGTTTTACTATCTGATGAGACAGACTCTAAAAGGACATCCATGCTAATCCAAATCAAATTTGCGGTGATAATAAATATTAGTAGTGAGAAAATAGCTGAAACGGCACCATTAGCAGCAGCAAGAGCGACAAGGGCAGATATGTAAATTAAAATAAGCAACTTAATTGTAAAATAACTACCCAAGCGCTTGATAAAACGAGGGAATAAATTTAATATTAAGGCCGTAATTGCATTAGCGCCGACAAAAAACAAACTAATAGCCTCTACGCTTATATATTGTTTGAGAAAGTTAGACTGGGTGTAAGCAGGTAGCGCTGCTGAAATTGCCAAGATTAATCCGATTGTATATAGCAGATAGCGCTTAAAATAAGTACTTTTACTCTTTTTTTTCCAAAACATTTTTATTTCGAGTTATTATTAAAATAGAAATTATGATAGCCAGTAGGCTGATAATTTGTGGCCAACGCAATAAACCCACGTTTGGCGTTTCATCAAGACGGATAAATTCTAAAGAGAATCTCAGTAGAGAATATAATACCACATAAACAGCGGTTGACCAAACATAAAAACCTTTATTTATTTGATTTTTACGCTTTGCCCATTCATATGTTAATAGCAATAAGATAAGTATTATTAGGCAGCCAATACTTTCATAGAGGAAGGTTGGGTGAAAAAATTCAGTTGATATATACTCGCTTGGACGCCTTTCGGGGGTAATGGGAATTCCCCAGGGAAGATTTGTGGGCAGTCCGAAAAGTTCTTGATTGAAATAATTTCCCCAGCGGCCAATTGTTTGACCAAGAGCTAATCCGGGCACGACCAAAGAGGTGAGTCGGAAGAAATTTAGTTGATGGTTTTTACTAAATAAGTAAATTACAATTAGCCCGCCGATAATGCCGCCATGAATAGCAAGCCCTCCTTGCCAAATTTGTAGTATTTGCCAGGGGTTATTTAGGTAATATGGAAGCTGTAGTAAAACATCATAGAGACGAGCCCCAATTAGTCCGGCAATAATTAACCAAAAGGCAAGATCAAAAATTTTTTCTTTGTCGATGATTAAATAACGCTTGCCTATGTAGATACTAAGACTAATAGCCCCTAGCATAGCAATAGACATTAATAAGCCATACCAGCGTAAACTAATAAAGCCAAAATCATAAATAATTGGCTGGGGGGAAAAATAATGGAGTAGGCTTATCATGCTTAAAGTTTAGCAATTATAACCTTTTTTGGCAAAATGACTGCAGCCTCAAAAATAAAAAAACAGCGCTAAATTGCGCTGTAATTTGTGCGGACGGAGAGACTCGAACTCTCAAGGGTTGCCCCGCTTGGTCCTAAGCCAAGTGCGTCTACCAGTTTCGCCACGTCCGCCTGAACAATATCTTAGAACATTATTTTTATAAAGTAAAGATTATGTTATAATGAAGGCAACAATAAGAAAAAAAATTAAAATTAAGCACTCTATGGCCAATTATAAATTCATTAAGTTTTTTGCGGACTTAAATATTAAAGATGTTCCAAAAGTGGGCGGTAAAAACGCTTCTCTAGGGGAGATGTATTGTGCTCTTTCCCGTCAAGGGCTCCGTGTTCCTAATGGTTTTGCGACTACGGCCGAGGCTTATAACTATTTTTTAGATTCAGCTGGACTAAAGGAAAAAATAAAAAAAGAATTACGTGGGCTTAACACTCACGATGTTAAAGATTTAATGAAGCGAGGACAAGCGGTGCGTGATTTAATTATGGCCGTTCCTTTTCCCAAAGATTTAGCTGCTGAAATTTCTGCAGCATATAAAGAATTATCCGCGGACTATAAAACTAAAAGCACTGATGTTGCTGTTCGTTCTAGTGCGACAGCAGAAGACTTACCAGACGCTTCTTTTGCTGGTCAACAGGAAACATTTTTAAATATTGTTGGTGAGAAAAATTTATTAATAGCTGTAAGAAAGTGCATTGCTTCTCTATTTACTAATCGGGCAATCTCTTATCGTGTTGATAAGAAGTTTAGTCATTTTGCAATTGCCCTATCGGTTGGTGTACAAAAAATGGTTAGAGCTGACCTTGGCTCTTCTGGTGTTATGTTTACTATTGATACCGAGTCTGGTTTCAAAGATGCAGTTTTGATTAATTCCATCTATGGTCTAGGAGAAAACATTGTTCAAGGTAAAGTTAACCCTGATGAATTCTATTATTTCAAGCCGACTGGTACGATTATTTCAAAAAATATTGGTCAAAAGTCGATAAAGATGATTTACGACACTAAAGGAAAGAAGCCGGTTAAAGATGTTCCGGTTTTAGAGGCCGATCGTCTACGCCCATCTATCAGTGATAAGCAAGTTATCCAGTTAGCAAAATGGGGAATGATTATTGAGGAACACTATAAACGTCCGATGGATATCGAATGGGGTCTCGATGGCAAGACTGGCGAATTATATATTCTTCAGGCTCGTCCAGAAACAGTTCAAAGTATGAGTAACCCAAATACGATTGAGCGCTATGTGATTGAGAAGAGGGGCAAGGTTGTTTGCGCTGGCCAAAGTGTTGGTAATAAAATTGGTGTTGGCGAAGCTAATCGCATCATGAGCGTTAAGGATATTGTAAAATTTAAACCAGGACAAGTATTAGTGACTGATATGACTGATCCTGATTGGGAGCCAATTATGAAGATTGCTTCAGCGATCGTGACTGATAAAGGCGGACGAACTTGTCATGCCGCTATTGTGTCTCGTGAATTAGGAATCCCTTGTATTGTCGGTACTAAAACAGCCTCAAAAAAGATTAACCCTGGTAAAAAAATTACTATTAGCTGCTCTGAGGGCGAAGTAGGTTTTGTTTATGAGGGCATCCAGCCATTTAGAATTGATAAGATTGATATCAAAGATTTAAAAAAGCCCAAGACTAAGATGATGCTTAATATTGGTGAGCCAGATATGGCTTTTTTGAATTCATTATTACCTAATGATGGAGTTGGTTTAGCCAGATTAGAGTTTATCATTAATAACTACATCAAGATTCATCCTTTAGCCTTAATCAATTATAATAAGTTAGCTGATAAAGGAGCCAAGCAGGCGATCGATCGCTTAACAGCTAGCTACAGTGATAAGAAAATGTATTTTGTTGAGCGCCTAGCGCAGGGCATGGCGATGATTGCAGCTGCTTTTTATCCTAAGGAAGTGATTTTCCGTTTGAGTGATTTTAAAAGTAATGAATACGCTAACCTAATAGGCGGCAAGGCTTATGAGCCAATAGAGTCAAATCCGATGATTGGTTATCGTGGGGCTAGTCGTTACTATTCCAAGCAATTTTTACCGGCCTTCAAACTTGAGTGCCAGGCGCTTAAGATGGTTAGAGAAAAGATGAAGCTAGATAATCTAAAAATAATGGTTCCTTTCTGTCGAACAGTTGAAGAAGGAAAGGCGGTTTTAGAGATTATGGCTGAACAGGGACTTAAGCGTGGTGACAAGGGGTTAGAAATATATATGATGGCCGAAATTCCTGCCAATATTATTCTAGCGGAAAAATTTTGTAAAATTTTTGATGGCTTCTCTATTGGTTCAAATGATTTAACTCAATTAACTCTTGGTATTGATCGCGATTCTGGTGGAACCCTGGAAGTAATTGGTAGCTCAGATGAAAGAAATGAAGCAGTTAAAATTTTAATTAAGAATATAATTACGATTGCCAAAAAAAACAAACGCAAGGTTGGCATTTGTGGTCAAGGTCCAAGCGACTTCCCTGACTTTGCTGCGTTCTTGGTTGAGCAGGGGATTAATAGCTTGTCGTTAAATCCAGACTCTATTGTTAAAACTACAGTTGATATCTATAAGAAAGAGAAACAACTTAAATTGCGTCGCGGATTCTTGAGTCTATTTTTCTAAATTTTTATAGAATACAAAAAAGCGCCCCTTATTAGGAGGCGCTTTTTTATATTAATCTGAAAATTATTCAATAACTTGGATAGTGGCTCTTCTTACACCGAACTGAATAGCATCGTCATAACTTTTCATCCAGATATCGACACGGTCAGGGTAGCGCTTGTTCATACGATCGCGAACAATGAATACGCGGTCGCCAAATAACTCAGGAATCATAACCTTGGTGCCAAACTTTAAAAAGTTGGCGGCGATTGTATCCTCAATTCCGTGTTTGCAGACGTCAAAGCCATTAGCAGTGATACAAGGGGTGTCATCGGTTTGCCTTGGGTCGGAATTATAAGCCGTCATGGGGTGAACGCTAGTTCGAATGATCTTGGGGCCACTCTCTACTTTTGTAAGTTCATCGGCTAATTTTTGAGCGGCCAATTCTTCGATAGTAGTTTGACCAGGATTTCTTAAGGAGCCAGTGCTTGAGGCATTTTTTGACTCAAGAATGATTGGCGTAGTGCTGTTATTAGTTGCAGAGCCCTGAAGGTTGCTTGTTTGCGCCTGTTTAACAGCATTATCGGCTAAAGCCGGTGCATAAAACAGAACGAATTGAAACAAGCAGGCGATGATAATGCCAAGAATCAGACTCTGCTTGCTACTAAGAGGGACAATTTCCCCCCTTAAGGTCTTTAAAAGTTTCATATTTATTTATTATTAGCCAAATAAAAAATCCCTAGCATATCATAAAAATGATTATGATCAAGCTGGGACTTACTTGACCAGATATATTATCATAGTAAGCAGAAAAAGTCAATGCTGGGTGGGGAAAAGCTGGGGATTGCCAAAACGTTGTCCCAGTCGTTCTTTATTGACAAATTCTATTTAATATGATATAATATGGGAAGTTAAAATGAACATTAACAATTTAAAAATCATAGATTCATGAAAAAATTAGTAGTATTTTTGGTCTTGATGGCTGTAGCAGCTATCGGCCAGTCAGTGTTTGGGCAAACTGCTTATCAAAAAAAACAATTCAACATTGTTGAACTGGAAATTAAAAGAATTGAGTCAGAAATCCTTAAAGAGGAAAAAAGACTAAAGGTCGAAAGTAGGGCCGAAGAGTCTGTGTTACAACGCAAACTCCGAATGGCAGAACTGAAGACTGATCCCCGTCGTGCTAAAAGCACAGAAGAAGTCGCTACCGCTAAAGAAGAAGTCGCTAAGCTAAATCAGCAGATGAGTGATTTGAAAAAATATCACAATGAAACGCCTGAGTTAGTTTTAAAAAAGGATGAACTGGATGATTTAATGTTTAAGCGCAACGAAATGCTAGCCAACTGGTCTAGTCAGGAAGAAACTCTTCCACAAACAATAACTAGGATTAAAAAGAACCGCTATCAGAACTCAAACGTTGTTGAGCGCGAAGAGCTTGTGCTTAACAAAATTAAGAACAATCTGAACGGAGCAATTGATCCGGCTGGTTCTGATGGAGGGTATAAAGTTATTTTTGATAACAAGTATTCCTTGCCGACAACTTTTATCCTCGAGGGATTAAATGGCGGCGAAAGGCTGGCAGTATCGCTTGGTGCTAAAACCAAGGAAACACATTACGTTTTGCCAGGTCGCTACCAGGTAAAGTATGTCGTTAACGGCAGGCCGTCTACCAAAGTTGATGTCCTAACGGTTGACGGTTTAAAACACTTCTATGAGACGGAGCCCTGCTTTGGGTTCGTTTACAAATCGCGGTAATCATAAAATGATTATCACAAAAGGGAGCATCGATAAACGATACTCCCTTTTTTCTTTGCATTTTTGAATTTTAACTTTAACCACTAGTACCAGATCCAATATCACCCCCGCCGCCTCCCTGGAAAAGATTACTATTAAAGATGAAGAAGGTAATGGTGTAGGCCGATAAGACAATTATTAAACCGATGATAGCAGCCTTAAGAGTCGCGGTTGCTTTTTTAATTTGGTCTTCATTGCCAGCCGCGGTCATCCATTTAAAACCAGCGACAAGAGTCAGAGCTAAGAAAATAATAGCTAGCAGGCTCAAGACTATTCTAATTCCTTGAGCAACAATATTGCCCACGCCAACATCACTAAGATTGCCAGTGACAGCCGTTTCGTCTGTCATGGACTTAATATCGTTAGGGTTTTGGATTAAAGCCTGGCCACTTGCTTGACTGGTAAAGATTATCATTAAAGCCATTAATGGCAAAATTGCGGAAAAGACAATTTTTTTCATATAATTAATTATCCGGCAGTGCCGAGAATAAGGCGATCGAAAATAAAGTTCCAAAGAGTCCAAGCAGAAAGGGTAATTATTAAACCTAGGATAGCGGCGCGTAAAGTGGCAATAGATTTTTTTATCTTTTCTTCATTGCCTTCCGAGGTCATCCAATTATAGCCAGCAAAAACAGTTAAAATAATAAAAATAATGCCAGTGATGCTGAGAAGAGCATTGATAATCAGACCAACGATACGTGGAGCCGAGGCAGTAGTTGGGTCGGTAACGTAGCCACCCCCGCCCGCGATTCTTTCCATGGTTGTTAATACACGACTGTCAGGAGTAGTGTCGCTAGGCTCTGTTTCCTGAAATTCAACATTATTTTCTACTTGAGCCAAAACATTATTAGTTGTGATAAAAAATGGTAGAGCTAAGATGAAGAAAATAATAGCAAATGCTTTTTTCATATAATTTAATTTATAAGTGCCCCGCTTCCACTTGTTAATATTCTAACAACCCAGGCACTTACAGCGTAGGCGGCAATAATTAAAATAAGCCCAATTACCAAGCTTTTTATTTGTTTTTTTGCTTTATCTACTTTCTCTTGGTTGCCCGATGATCTCATCCAAAGCCAGCCAGCAAAAAACATTAAAATTAAGAAAACAGAACCGAGCACAGCTAGAACTGTACGAATAATACGTCCTAAAGATGCCTCTAGGGTGTCCTCGGTGGAATAATCAGTGCTTGAAGCTAGTTGTTGGAGATTATTAGTATAATCCGTTTGTTTATCTGGTTTTAATATCCCTCCCTGCGCCTGCGCAAAAAGAGGAAGAAAGACCATCAGGGTAAACATTAAGGATATAATCGCTTTTTTCATAGTCTATTGAAAACTCGTAACAACTAAATAACTAATTGCATAAGCGGAAAGCGTAATAATTAGCCCAATCAAGGCATTTAACAAAGTATCCTTAGCGCGGTTGACTCGATCTTCGTGGCCCTGAGCAATCATCCACATAATTCCAGAATAAACCATTAGTCCTAAAAAGAGAACGCCTATTAGTCCTAAAAATACGAATATTCCTCTGGAAACAAAGCTATCAACGGTGGCTGCCTGTGCTCCAGTTTGGAAACCAGCCTCATCCGCTGAGCGGTCAAGGCCCGTTGCTTTTCTAAAGTCGAAACCTTGAGCAGAAACGAGTTTATCGGAAATAAAAATAGGCGCTGATACAAAAAGAAGCGCCAAGATTTTTTTTATTTTATTATTGTTAGCGTGGGCCATCTGTTTATCTTAATATTTCTCCACCAATAAACGAGGTTATGGCGTAAGCAGCAAAAACGATGACTAGGCCAATTGTGGCATTAATCAATAAACTTTTAGCCTTGCTTACTTGCTGGTCGTTTCCTTGGGCAGTCATCCAAGTGACGCCGGCATAAATCATTAAAATTAAGAAAAGGACACCCACGAAAGACAAGGCTACGCCAACTATTTGACCAATTTTGGATTGAAGAAAGAAGCTATAATCAGTATTTTGCGTCTGCGCAGTAAAAGCTCCTACTTGCTTGGCGCTATCATCTAGACCATTTATAGTGCTGCTAGCAGATTGCGCCGAAACAGGCCTAATAACAAAAAGTGTTATATAGGTATAAAGAGGAATTAGACTGATTTTTTTTAACATAAAATCTAAAGAAAATGACAATTTCACTGACCTGGATACAACGCGTTGCTTCCAGGTCAGTGATCCCCATACTAAAACCATGAGGACCACATAATCAATAGGATTACTATGCATCAAGAGTAGCTTGATAAATAGCGTCGATGACCCAATTCGCAACAGCCCAGGCTGCCAAGACGATGGCTAAACCGATAACACCAGCCCCTAAAAGCTTTTTAGCCTCAGAAACCTTGTCTTCGTTACCACCAGCAGTCATCCATTTGAAACCACCCATTAAGATGATTGCTACAGCAATAACACCTAGTAAGCCGAGAGCGACGTTGATGATGCGGCCAATAATTGCTCTAGGATCAGAAGATGATAACTCAACATTCTCTTCGATATAGCTTTTACCGAAAAGGTCTGAGCTAGGAGTAGCAGTTTGAGCACTAGCTAAAACAGGAACCATAAACATGGCAACAATTGCTAGAGAAATAACATGTTTGAAAATTTTTCTCATATTTTCACCCCCTTTCTCAAATACATATAATTTAATTTGGTAATATAATTTTAGCACATTATTTTTTACAAGACAAATAAATAGACCCGTGATAAAATACAAATAATAGATAAAATCTCCCTATGCCAGCAAAAATTAAAAACATCAAATTTGTCAACGTTTTTTGGCTATTTTTCTATTTGCTGATTTTTGGTATATTGCTTAAGAATGGCTTGGCTGGACTGGATCCAGATTTTGGTTGGCATTTAAAAGTTGGGGAGGAAATTAGTCTTTCCGGTGAAGTGCCGCGAGTTAATTATTATAATTATACCTATCGAGGCAATTGGGTTGATCACGAATGGTTGGCTGACTTGGGTATTTATCAAGCTTATCAGCTTTGGGGATATAATTTTCTTGTAGTCTTATTTGCGTTAATTACTTTAACTGCCTTTATTTTGCTTCACTGGTATATTTACAAGAAAACGAGAAACAGTTACCATTATTTAGCTTTAGCCAGTTTGCAATTTTTAGGAATCATCGCTTGTTTGCCTCATCTAGGAGTCAGAATTCAAGCATTAGCCCTTTTATTTGTACTGCTTACTTTGATTTTGATAATGTTTTATGAAAAGAGGAAACACAAGTATATCCTCTTTTTATTTTTGCCGTTAATGTTTCTATGGGCTAACCTTCATGCCAGTTTTTTACTTGGTCTATTTCTGTTATTTTCTTGGGCCGGAGTTAAGGTGTTTGAAAAAATATTATTTAGATCGCGCTTTGGCTGGATGGTTAGTCAAACAAGCAAGCTAACGTGGCACGAAATATTTATTTTTTTTGGAGTCACTTTGAGTGTAGTAGTTGCTACTTTTTTTACTCCATATCGCCTTGAACTCTATAGTTTTTTAAGTGGTTACAAAAATAAAGCATATTTAAGTTTGATTCAAGAATGGTTGCCACAATACGTTTTTCCTTTTCACTACGATCAAATAATATTTCTTGCTTTAGGGTTAGCGGCTTTATTTATATATTTACGAGAACATTTTAACAAGCGACAAAGCCTTGATTGGTGGCAGATTTTCTTAGTTATTACATTTTTAATTTTAGGTATTAAGTCTCGTCGTCATTTTCCTTTATTTTTTATTGTCTCGCTACCTCTGTTAATACAAGTTTATTCTCCTTTATTTTATGCTTTTAAAGAAAAACTAAATAACCTTTTAAAAACAGTTATTTTAGTTTGTTTGTTTCTAGCTGCAATTACTCCATTTTTTGTTATTAGATCAATTGATAATCCCTTTGATTATTTTTGTAAAGATTATCCCTGCGAAGCAGTAGACTTCTTACGCAACAATCCTAATTATTTAAATAACAGAGTTTTTAATAATTATGGTTGGGGTGGATTTTTAATTTTTGTTTTACCAGAACAAAAGCTTTTTATCGACGGCCGCTTACCACAGGTAGAGTTTGCCGGGAAAACTTTTATTGAGGAGTATTATAATTTTTTTAAAGATGAGCAAACAATAGCTGACAAATTATCTGAATATCAAATTGAGTTAGTCGTCACTAATTCAGCTGACAAAATTATAAGACTTAAATGGATAGACCGGATTGTACTCATGACTAAAGTGAAGGAAATTAAATCAAAGAATCGCTTGCGCGAATATTTAGCCAATCAATCAGAGTGGCAGGAAATATATGATGATGGCGTAACTAAGATATATGCTCTAGAAAAATCGTATGAAAATTGATATCTGTTTACCGGTCAAAAATGAAGGAGATATTTTAGAAGCTAATTTAGAAAAGATATTGGCAGTATTTAAAATTATGCTAGCAGAACATAGCTGGCGCCTATTGGTAGCAGTTAATGGCTCCAGTGATGAATCATTTAAAATCGCTAGTAAAGCAGCTAAGTCTCAGGTAAATATTTTGATTTGCCAAGAGTTAGCGGAAGCGGGAAAAGGCATGGCAATTAAGAGTGTTTGGCAAGTAAGTGACGCTGATATTTTAGTTTTTTTAGATGCTGATTTAGCAGTCGGCCCAGAACTCATAAATATATTATTAGAACCATTATTAAAAAAAGAAGCCGACCTAGTAATTGGTTCTAGGTTTTTATCAAGTTCTTCGTTTAGTCGCTCCTTACGACGAACGGTAATTTCTCGTGGGTATATAATGTTAACTCAATTATTTCTAGGACATCATTTTTCCGACTTACAATGTGGGTTTAAAGCAATTACTAAAAAAGCCTTCCAAAAAATAGAAGACCAGATGCTAACGAATGGTTGGTTTTTTGATACTGAGCTAGTGGTTTTAGCTAGCTGTCAGGGGCTAGTGGTTAAAGAGGTTCCAGTGACTTGGAAAGAAGCGCGTCAGGGCGCACAAAAAAGTAGCATTAAAATTTTTCGGGATAGCAAGTATTTTTTAGTTAACTTACTTCGGTTTTGTTGGCGACTGAAAAGCATTAAGAGAAAATGTCATGGTGGCGTTTAATAGTTGCTTTTTTTAATAAATCATCAATGTAAACTACTAGCAAATCAAATTTTATTTTTTCCCAGCCAACCTGATTACGAGCAGCATAAATATGAGCTGCTCTTTTTAGATTAGATAATTGTTTTTTTGAGATTAAGCTGTCAGTTTGTTTTATCTGATTAACCGATTTAGTCTTGATTTCAAAAAAATACAGCCAGCCTTGATGGCTGGCTGTAAGGTCTATTTCTAGATTACCTAATTTTATATTAGTAGCAATGATGTCATATCCTGTTCTTTCTAGAAATCGTTTAGCAATTAGTTCTCCTCGCTTGCCTAAGCTAATAAATTTTTTCTCTACCATGTAGACTGAGATTATTATGGCAGATATTTTTTCTTTTCTAGCTCAGCAGCAATTGCCTGTTTTTTTGCGGGAATACCTTTAAGCTTGATAAGAATAAAGTAAAGCCAGATAGCCATGCCAATTACCCATAGCCCTATCCAGAAGCGAGCGGAAAAAAATGGAATATTTTGGTAGTTGAAAAATAGAACAATCAAGCCTATTAAAAAATTGCCAACTGAAAAATCGTACAAGCGATTAAATATTCCGCGGTAGAAGCTACTTTTTCTTTTTAGTAGAAAGAAGATAATAGCGGCTAATACTAAAATACCCAGTAAGCTAGCGAGCATAATCATGCCTAGAGAAATTAAGGGTGCTGGATTGACTGAGAACCAGTATTGCCAGGTTAAAAGGTTGTTCATAATTTATAACTTTAATAAGATTAGTCCGTAATGATAGGGGCCGGCTTTAAATTCTTCCTTGATGCCAAAGCCTAATTTAGCAGCTGCTGTTTTCAGTGATTCAAGCTTGATGCGCTTTTCTGGTTTTGGTCCCAAAGGAGCATCACTGTTACTCCACTCAATAATTAAAAGTTGACCTCCGGTTTTTAGCATTCTGGCAGCCTCACGAATAATGTCAGCCCTTTTATCTGATTGGTGTAAGACATTTACTAACAAAGCTACATCTAAGCTATCGTTTTCAATTTTGGTTCCTTTAAATATTTCTAAATTGCTCCAGACAGGAATTAGTTGTGGCAGATTTTCTTTAGTTGACCGACTCTTAATCTCTGCTAGGGATGATTTAAGAATATCAACGGCATAAACCTTGCCCGAGCGGCCAACTAGGCGAGCCAAAGGAAAAGCGAAGAATCCAAAATTACCACAACCAAGCTCAGCTACCTTCTGCTTCTCTCCTATCGCTATTTTATGCAAAATTCCAGCAATGTCAAATAGTATGGTTTTTTTAATCTCTATCATATATGTTTATTTTATTCCACCAAAACCTGTCGAATGATTAAATTTTCGCGACTATATTTCTTTTTAGATGATATTTCAAGTGGATTAACCCCCTTTTTTAAGCTAATTAGCTTGGAAAATTGGCCATTTTCATCCATTAAAACCAGTTCGCCGTTAATCTTTACCTCTGCCTCAGCTTCGCTTTGACCAATGACTAAAATAGACGATTCTTGAACTAAAATATTGCGGTCAGGCTGAGAAACCTCTAGATTAGGTAGTGAGAAAAGATTGTTAAAATAGAAAATTAAATAAAGAAAACAAGCAACAACTGCCAGGGAAAGAGTAATGTTGCGAGCAATCCTGGGGAAGATAATGAACTTTTTCTTATCAATTATTTTTTGTGAAAACGGATTAACGCTGTTAGTTGTGGTTTTCTCGGCGCCAACTAGGAGTCTATTAATTTCTGACTGACTTAGGCCTAAAAAAATAGCATAGCGTTTTAAAAAATTTTTTCCATATAGTCCTGATGGTAAAGCATCAAAATCATCCGCTTCTAAGGCAAGTAGATATTCTTTACGGATATTTAAACGTCGAGAAGCTTCATTAATATTAATATTCTTATTTTTTCTGGCCATTCGCAACTCCTCGCCGAGCCCGTCAGTTTTAATTTTTTTAGGAATAAAGGAAACCATTAAAGTTATCTTAAGGGACTAGTTAAACCGGCCGAAGGGGCACCAATTGTTTCAGTGGTGTATTTAATTATTAACCAGCTTGAAAATACTATTAATAAACCAATAATAGCCGCTACAATAATTTTTTTAGCTTGATCAACTTTATCGCTGGCGCCAGCAGAGATTAAAAACATAACTCCTCCGTAAATAAACATGATTAAAGTTAGAGAGCCGACTATTCCTAAAATCCAGTTGGAAACTTTTATGGCCAATACGACAAAGTCGCTTACTTGGTAGTCACCACAAATATTTGCATCATTTGCTGAACAGGAAGGCTCACCAGTTGCTCTTGGCAGAATGCCCTCTGGTTTTGCTGGAGTCCCTTGAGCAAAGACCGGAGAGGTAATAAGAAATACAGTTACCGCCAGCATAACTCCGAATAAGGCTCTGACAATTTTTTTTCTAAACATATTAGTTTGTTTTAATAAACAGTCTGCTGAACTTTAGCAGCAGCGTTATTAACAATATCTTGCATTTTTTTAACCTCAGTGTTTATAAGAATTCCATCAATCATTCCTTTAATCGCCTCTTCGGCAGCTGTTACATTTTGGCCTCGATACCAGCTACGAGCTGTTAAAACCTGAGAAGCAAAAACGCCGATATCATTATCATCTAACTGGCTAGATACTAAAGAGCGCAAGGCAGTTGGTTTTTTTGTTTTTGCTAAGTAAAGCTTAGCCTGGTCAGCCTTAACAATAAACTGAATAAAGTCCCAAGCTTCATTTTGGTAAGCACTTTTCTTTGAAACCGTTTCCACCCAATAATTTGCCATATTAATATTAGTTGGTGGGTTGCCTTCAATTTGGGGAAATTTTGTGACGGAGAAGTTTAATTTAGGAGCAGCTGCTCGAATCGTGGGAATTTGGTAAGAATAACCAAACATCATCGCTAAGTTGCCACTAATAAACATGTCCAAAGAGTTGTTTAGTTCGCTGTTCCAGGCGTATGATTCTTTAGCGGGATTGGCAAAGTCAGAATAAAATCGTAAAGCCTCTAGGCCAGGATTATAGCCGCTAGTTTTTGCAAAATCTGGCACCGTATGAAATTTAACTTGGAGACTGTCATTAATAATAGTTGCGCCATTTTGCATCATAAGTAGAGCAAGAACATCACTATAGCGCTCAATATTAGAGCTGCTACCCAGGGCGATACCGGATTGAATTAGGCCTCTTTTTGGATCCTGCTTGGTCATTTTTTTTACCGCTTGCAATAATTCTCGGTTCCAATAAGTCGGCACCTCGCTAATACCAGCGTTGTTAAGCAGGTCCTTGTTATAAAATAGAGCTAAGGTATCCACTGATAGGGGCAGGGCATAAACTTTACCATCTTCTAAAATCACATCTTTATGCACAGTCTCGACAAAATTATCTCTAATTTCTCTAGTGGTAAAGCTACGAGTAGTTCGTAATTCAGGAATAATCTCTTTTTTTACAGTGCCTTTAGTAACTGGATAAGCCATTGTGGTTGATTCAGGCATTGGGGCGATTTTTGTTCTATATTTTCTAATCCAGGTATTGTGAATAGAAAAAATATCTGGACCACGATCTTCAGCCAAGGCATTCAATAATTCTTTTTCGTATTCATCGTAGCGCAATTTTCGATATTCAATATTAACGAAGGGATGCAGTTTTTTATAATTAGCAATTATTTCATCAAAAGCATCAGCGCCATCAAACACTCGCCAATAGGTTAGCGTGATTGGTTTCATGGCATTTTTAGTCTCTTTGTCTGTTATTTTGCAACCAAAACCAGAAGTCATTAGGAACACAAAGAGCAGTCCTAGAGTTATTATTTTTTTGCGCATATTTTTTGCTTAGTCTGAGTATATTATAACAAAAAAAGAACGAATGTTCCAACTGTTTTAAATTAGAGTATAAGTTTTTCATTGTTAAGAAATATGTTGACGATAACGCAAGGCCTCAGCTATATTTTTGGAAGAAATAAATTTTTGTTTTTCCAGGTCGGCAATAGTTCTGGCTAAGCGGATAATTTTAAAATATGAGCGGATTGATAAACTTAAATTTAAGCTAGCAGTGTTTAATATTTGCTGACATTCCTGGTTAAGGGGACAAGTCCGTATTAACAATTTAGTTGAAACACGACCGTTTAAGGGGTTTTCTAACTTAGGGAAGCGTTTAAGCTGTTCTTGTCTTGCTACTACAATACGCTCACGTATTTGAGCAGACGATTCTTCGTGTGATTGATTATTTATTGGCAGAGACCCTTTAGACTCAATAAAAAGATGCATATCTACTCTGTCTAGAATTGGTCCAGAAAGCTTGCGCTGATAAGAATTTACTTTTTCTGATGTACACAGGCAAGATTTTTGAGTTGAACCGCGCCATCCACAGGGGCAGGGATTGGTGGCAGCAATTAAAATAAAATTAGCCGGCCAGGTTTGATTACCGCTAGCCCGACTAATAGTAATGCGTCCTGATTCCAGTGGCTCGCGAAGGCTTTCGATAACTGGTCGAGCAAATTCAGGAAATTCATCAAGAAAGAGAATTCCTTGGTGAGCAAGCGTGATTTCACCTGGACTCAAATTTGAACGTCCGAGCATGGCAGCTACTGAGGCGCTGTGATGCGGTGCCCGAAAAGGGCGACTTAAGACTCGATTTAAGGGGCCACTAAGACTAGAAATTTTAGCGACTTCTAATAATTCATGTTTAGCAAGAGGCGGTAATAATCCAACAGCTGCTGAGGCCAGTGTGGTTTTCCCGGCCCCGGGCGGACCAAATAATAATAGGTTGTGTCCGCCGGCAATGGCGATTTCTAGGGCGCGCTTTGCTTGGTTTTGACCGTAGATATCAGCAAAATCAGGAATAAGTGCATTATTTTCAGGTGAGACTTGGCAGTAGTGGTCTTGGTTGGCTGGTAAAGCAGTTAGGATTGGGGCGGTTTTATGATTATTTTGAAAATGATTTATAATTTCTTTTAGTGTTTCAACAGGAAATATAGTGAGATTAGAAATTAATGTAGCCTCCTTTGCATTTTCAGTAGGTAAAAATATGGTTGTAAATTTTTTTTGGTAAGCCGCAAGAGCAATCTGCACGGCACCGCTAATTGGGCGAACTTTTCCCGACAGGGATAGTTCTCCAGCAAAAATTGAGCTAGAAAGATCAATTTTAAAATCTAGTTTAAGTGATAAGATTGCAAGAGCGATTGGCAAATCATAGGCAGCTCCAACCTTTTTTAGACTAGCGGGCGCTAAGTTAATAGTAATTTTTCTCTTTGGAAAATCAAAACCAGAATTAACAATTGCACTTCTCACTCTTTCTCGAGCCTCTGCTACTGAGGCATCCGGTAGGCCGACAATAGAAATCTGACCGAAATCACCACCGCCAAGCGAAGCCTCAATTTCTACAATTTCAGAGTCGAGGCCGTTTAATGCAGCGGAAAAAATTTTTGTAATATTTAATTTTGACGGGTTAATTTCCGGCGTCATATTTTTACAATGTTTTCAAAAACCACTCCCGAGCTGGGAGTGGTTCTATTATATAACAACCCTGATGAACTGGATCTAAACTTCTTTTTTCTGATAAGGGGTAAGTTCGTCGAGCTTAACGCTGAGAATTTGACTAACGCCATCGGACTGCATCGTTACGCCGTATAAAATACTAGCACGACGCATTGAGGCGCGGTTATGGGTAACAACAATAAACTGCGTCTTGTCTGACAAGTCATCCAAGATTCTGGCTAAACGTTCAGAATTCGATTCATCAAGCGCAGCATCGACTTCATCAAGAACCACAAACGGTGCCGGATTGGCGCTAATGATAGCACAAATTAAGGCAATTGCGGTTAAAGCACGTTCGCCACCAGAAAGCATGGCAACGGACTGGATTTTCTTGCCTGGAGGAGTTGCTTGAATTTCAATTCCAGCTAAGCCAACAGCATTATGTTTTTTCAAGAATTTAATTTTACGCATCTTTTCTTCAGATGCTCGCTTCATTTCAATTTCAGCTGCAGTTAATCCCGGATCAATGTTAACACTTTGATTGCTATTATTTTTTGCATCTTCTTTTTCCAAATCTTCAATCATAATCTTAGACATTTTAGCAGTTCCGCCGTTGAAAAGAATTTGGAAGTACTCATGGAATTTTTCAGAAATGATTTTAAACTCCTGGTCGAAGCGCCCTTTAATGTTTAAATCAAGTTCATAGATAATCTGCTCCAAGGATTTAATTGCTTGTTCTAGGTCGGCAGTTTGGGCACTTAAGAAATCATAACGTTCTTTTGTGTCGATATATTCTTTTTCTGTTTCCGGATCAATTCCGCCAATCTGTTCAAGTTGATTTTTACCAGTAGCCATCATTTTTTGCCAAGCACTTAAATCTGATTCTGAGCCAGTTATTTTAGTGGCACTTATTTCACTGATTTCTAAATTATCGTTACGAATATTATTTTCCAAATCTTCTAACCTAGTTTCCTGGCGAGTTGCTTCTATTTTTAAACCGTTTAAGCGTTCGTTTAAAGTGCTAATTTCTTGTTGTAAAGCTTGAATGTCTTTTTGACAGGCAAACATTTCACTCTTTTCTTTCTCTTTTGCCTGATTTAATTTTTCAAGCTGGGCCGCAACCGCACTTATTTCTTGATTAGAGTTTTCAATTAATTTTGCGAGCTCAACTCTCTCTTTTTCAATTCCAGAAGCATCAAAATTTAGCTGACTCTTTTCTAGCTTGGATTTAATATCAGCCACCTCTCTTTCGGTTTGGATTTTTTTATCTTGTAAGAGCTTAAGGCGTTCGCTAATAGTCGAATCTTTTAAACGACAGAGCTGTAATTTTTCTAAAGCTGCTTGACGCTTTTCTTGCCAAGAACTGGCTTGTCCAGCCTCTTCTAAACGATTTCTTTTTTGCTCTAGATCTATTAATTGTCTGGAGATGGTTATTTTTTCGTCTTCGAGACGAGCGGTATCAGCATTGGATTCCGCCTTGGTAATTTTTTCTTTAATTTCTACGAGCTCGCGCTCTAATTGACGGCGTTGTTCGGTTAGGGTGGCGACTTTTTCTCTAATTGAAGCGAGGCGCATCGCCTCAACGTTTAGCTGGTCGTTAAGTGCTTGCTTCTTTTCAGCTAACTGGATGATAGTTTGTTGTATTTCTTGAATTCGGCGCGCATCTTCATCACTTTCGCCAGTTAAAACTGTTTTTATTTTTGACTGAAAATCATCCTTTGCCTCCTTAATTAAACGACGAACAGTTTCTAGGTCAGTAGTTTTTTCTAGGTTATCAAGTTTATTTAAAAACTCTTCGACGATTCGGGTTATTTCTTCGTTCTTAGTTCCAGATTTCGCAGCCGCTTTTATTTTTTCATTAATACGTGTTAGCTCCTGATTAAGAGCTGACATTTCTTTTTGGATAGTGTCGAGCTTGGCACGTAACTTATCGCTAGTTTCAGTGGTGGCAGTTTCTTGAAGAGAGGCGACATCTTTTGTTATGTTTTCTAAGGCAGCATAAATCTCGGCCTGCTTGGTAGTTAACCAGGAAATATCAATTTGCCCTTTGGCAGCTAGCTGTGCCTCCATTATTGCTTCTAGTTTTGCGAGTTGACGGTTGAGATTAAATTTTTCCTCATCTAATCTTCGCGCAGCCTTAGCCGCTTCATCAGCAGCAGAAATTTCGCGTCCAATTTCTTGAAGTTGAGAAAGAAGAGTTTCCTCCTCTGCCTTAGGGCGACTGTTTTCTAAAGAATTAATTTCTAAAGACAGGTTCTCTAGTTCAGCAGCTAGTTCGCTGGACTTGTTATTAAGCCAAGATACGTCAAATTGACCTTGTGATTCTAATTGTATTTCTAATTCGGCCTGAAGTTTAGCTAATTTTTTTTGGTATTGTCCTTTTTGATTTTCTAGTTCGCGTAAACGAGGTTGTAATTCGTTAATCTCTCTAAAGTTATCAGTTGCGCGGATTCGGTTTAAGTCCTCATCCAGCTTTTCTAAGCGACGATCTTTTTCTAGTTTAGTTTTTTCTATTTCTAAATATTGTTTATTAAAATTATCAAGCTTGTGATTAATGTCATGCCAAGCAAAGCCATAATAATTAAGTTGAGCGGCGCGTAAATCTTTTTCAATTTCATCACGTCGCTTTAGTTTTTCTACTTGCCTAGTCAAGCTTTTAAGACGAGGCCTAATTTCTGCTAATAGCATATCAACCTGCTGGAGATTTTCGTAGCTTGATTCTAATTTTCCCAAAGCGGAATCACGTTTTATTTGGAATTGCTTAACGCCGGTTGCTTCGTCAAAAAAATCTTTTCTCTCAGCAGCGGAAGAGTTTAAGAAATTTTCTACCATGCCTTGGCCAATAACGCTATAGGTTTTTTGTCCGAAGTTCGCTTTGGCTAAAAGCATTTGAATATCAGAAAGACGAACACGGTTGCCGTTAAGTAAGTATTCGCTATCGCCATTTCTAAAAATACGACGAGTGATAACAATTTCTGAACAAGTAGCAATTATTTGGTCTAGGTCGCTAGATTTCTTGGCGCTCGCCTCATCTTCGTTGCCAGCATTTTCTGTCGCTAAACTTTCATCAGTCTCTTCTGGAGAGGTAATGATTATTTTAACAGTAGGACGCTTTTCATTATTTAAAATCAAAGAAACTTCAGCAAAGCCAAGCTGACTTTTTTTATCGGAACCGGAAAAAATAATATCTTCACTTTTTTTACCGCGCAGAGTTTTCATGCTCTGTTCGCCGAGGGCCCAGCGGATAGCATCGGCAATATTTGATTTGCCGGAACCATTTGGTCCAACGATGGCGGTAAGGCCGCGCTTTTCCTCTCCAATCATGCCGGAGAAAATAAGCTTGTTTTTGTGGGCAAAGGATTTAAATCCCTGGATTTCCAATTTTTCTAGATACATAAAACAAAAAGAGAATGAAAGTAAAAAACGGCCGGAGGCCTAGTTCTGCTCCTATTATAGTTTAATCAATTGATTTTTGAAAGCTCATCAGCTAAGATAAGATAATAAGCTAATATTATGATTATATCTCTTGGCGGAGCCCAGGGCTCTGGAAAAAGCACGATTGCTGAAAAATTGGCAGCAGAATTAGGTTGGCCACGCTATTACGTTGGCGGCTTGCGTCGTGAGGCGGCCAAGGAGCGCGGACTAACGTTGGCTGAATACAACAAATTAGGTGAGGACGACCCAAAAACCGATTTTGAGGTTGACGAATATCAAAAAAAATTGGGAGAAACTCAGGATAATTTCGTAATTGAAGGGCGCACCTCTTGGTTTTTTATCCCTCATTCCTTGAAAATTTATTTAGATGTTGACTTAGATGAGGGCGCTAGAAGAATTTTTAGCCATTTACAGCAAAAAAATGATAGAAATGAGGATATTGATTTAAGTAGCCTGGAAGATGTTAAGGCAAGCAATGCGCGGCGTTTAGCAAGCGATAAGCTACGTTATCAGAAATATTATGGGGTTAATGTGAATGACAAAAGTCACTATGATTTCTATCTTGATACGACGAATTTATCACCTGACGAAGTCCTGCAAAAAGTGCTAGCTTTCGTTCAAGAACGCTTGCAGGCGGAGATGGCTTAGGGGTGTAAAAATTAGGCTTGACATATACAAAAATAAATTATAATATTAGACAAGATTATAAACTATAAACAAAGACAAAACGAGATTTAACAATCTCGTTTATATTGCTAAAAACCATATGGTCGAAACTAAAATGGAATTGAAGCCAGGGCTGACCGTCCGGGTTTACCAGAAGATCAAAGAACTAAACTCCAAAGGTGAAGAAAAAGAAAGAGTTCAGTATTTTGAAGGCATGATTATTGCCCGTAAGCACAATAAAGAAATTGGTGCGACTATTACTGTGCGCAAGGTTTCTGAAGGTGTTGGTGTAGAAAAGATTTTCCCAATTAATTTGCCGACTATTACCAAGATTGAAATTAAGAAAGAAGCCAAGGTTAGACAGGCTAAACTTTATTATCTTCGCTCTGGTTACAAGAAGAAACTTAAGGAAAAAGTAGTTAAGTAATTTTTCACTATTCGTTCTTTTGAGCGAATAGTTTTCGGGCGAATGGTGAAACTGGTAGACACGCAAGCTTGAGGTGCTTGTGGCCGCAAGGCTGTGGAGGTTCGAGTCCTCTTTCGCCCACACCAGAGCAACCATTTCGTTCCGCTGTCGGGCGCATAGCTCAGCTGGTTAGAGCACTTCGTTTACACCGAAGGGGTCCAGGGTTCGAATCCTTGTGCGCCCACCAATTAAAAAAAACAGCCTAGTTGAAAAATACTAGGCTGTTTTTTATTCT
>CAYGOK010000011.1:0-26559 GCA_964351585.1 uncultured Gammaproteobacteria bacterium
GGCGGAGGCGGTGGAGGCGGTGGAGGATCATCTCTTCCTTGTACCTCAGTAACCTATACTGATTGGGGCGTATGCTTTAATGGTACTCAGTATCGTAGCGTGGCCACTCAGTCGCCAACGAGTTGTGCGATTACCACTCTTCAACAAGCCGCTCAGTCACAATCATGTGGTTTAACTGGAACTGAAAATGACCCAGCGTTTAATCAGCCAGGCGCAGATTCAGGTTCGGGTCAACTAAGTGACTTTAGCGAAGCTAGTCAGATTTTAGGAGAAGCCAGGGAATCATTTGATAAAACCAATGAAGCTTTAGTTGGTCGATTAATGGGTCGCATTTTGCTTCAGGTTGAAAGTCGAGGAGAGCTTTGGTACATAAGTCCGCTCGATGGTAAAAAATATTATTTAGGTAGACCAAAAAGCGCCTTCGCGGTTATGAGAATTTTAGGCATAGGTGCCAAGACTTTCGATTTGCGTAAAATTCCGGTTGGCTTAATGGAAAATAGCCTTGATGATCCTGATACTGATGGAGACGGTTTGAGTGATCGTTTGGAAAAGGGAATTGGCACCGATTGGCAGAAGACTGATACTGACGGAGATGGATTTAACGACTACATAGAAGTGAAAAATGATTACAATCCGTTCAGTAGCGGAAAAACCACCACTGACCCAGCTTTCGTTGCAAAAAATCAGGGTAAGATTTTTATCCAAGTAGAAACCAATGGTGAGGCTTGGTATGTTGAACCGGTAACTAAGCGTCGTTATTATCTTGGACGCCCAATTGAAGCAGAAAGAATATTAAGAAGATTCAGTCTTGGTATTTCCAATAAAAATATTAATGCTATTCCTGTTGGCAGCTTTAATGCTCAGCAGATGGAGATGATCTCTGATTTATTGGAAAAGAAATAACAATATATTTTCTCAATTAAAAAAGCTGCCATATTTTGTGGCAGCTTTTTTATTTTTTACGTTTAGCCCGATCTTCTTTGAGGCGATCAATGAATAGAATTCCGTCCAAGTGATCAACTTCGTGTTGGATTACTCTAGCGAGAAGTTTTTCAGCAGCCAGACTTTTTTGTTTACCCTTCTCATCTATATATAGGCAATTGATTTTTTTGTGACGTGATACTGGGGCATAAATAATTTCTCCTTTTTCGTCAACGACTGACAAACAGCCTTCTTCTTCTATTTCTCGTGCCCAAGATTTTTTGGTGATTTTCGGATTGATTAGGAATAACGTTTTTTTATCATGATGTATAACTATTAGTCTTATGTTGAGGCCAACCTGAGGGGCAGCTAGGCCAGCGCCATCGCGCTTTTTCATGGTTATCTCCATATCAGCCAAAAGCGAGCGCATCTTTTTATCCAGGAGCTGCTCTTTGGCTATTTCGGCAGATTTTTTGCGCAAAATAGGATTAGGGTGAGTTATTATATCTAACTGTTTGGCCATATTATTTTTTCTTGTTAGTGTCTATTATCTTGAAGAAGTATTTCCATTTAGCACCACTTTTGCATAACTCTTTGGTGTCATTTACGGCTATAGTAATGGTGTTTTCTGGTAAATCGCGACAGACTTTAAAGACTGCTCCGCGCTTAAAATCGGGAACAGCTAATTCTTTTATAACTCGCAAAGCTAAATCTTGCCAGAGGTAAGCCGGCGGTTTAATTTTCGGTTTTTGTTTGAAGATATCGGCGAAGGATTGAAAGCCATCGCCTGGTTTTTTATCTTCTTCGTTCATATCGATTAGTCGTTTAAACAGAATTCTAGACTGAGATAGCCTACACCGAAGTCAGTTTGATAAGCTAGAATATCGGCATGCCAAGGGCGGTTGTTAATAATACCCAGACTCATGACAATCGGCTTAAGTCCGCACTCGCTAGCGTCAAGGATTAGTTTTTTATCTAGTTTCAAAATGTTTTGGATGGCGCTACTTGAGTCGCTTAAATACTCAATTAGTTTATTATCAAATTTTGGACCTTTGGGGGAATAACCACCAGGCGATTTTCTTTTCAAGCGGTGAGATAGATCTCCGGAAGAAATAATAGCAATGCGTTTTTCACTGTTTTCTAAAACGCTACTTAGTTTCTGACCTAACTCAAAGTGAGAACTTAGTTCCAATTCTTCGGCTGATGAAATCACTAGTATTTTGGGGAGTGGCCCCTGACTCTTTAATAGATAAAGGGGAACGCCACTACCATAATCTAAAGTTGCTTCTGATAAAACTTGGATAGGAGCGCTTTCTTTTAGAACATTTTTAATTTGGTCAGCTAAGGGAACGTCTCCCTTAATTAGAGTTTTTGGCGGTATGAAGCCAAAATCTTGAAAATCAATTAACATCTCCGGAGCGCAGTTTATCAAAAAACAAGCGTTACCAAGGTTGATGTGCGGGGAGAATATTATTAGTGTATCTATTTTTGCATTGGTGATATCTTCCTTGACTTGATTGTAGGCCGAGATGGTCTTGTCTAAAAAGATATGGTTGGCTCGACCGATTTCAGGGATTAATAAAGGGGAGTGCGGCAGAAGATAGGCCTTGATTATTGGCATATATTATTGTATGGCTTCACCCAGGGGATACTGGTAAAGGACTTTAGAGGAAACTGTAATAATATTTTCAAAGCTGTAACCTAAATTTTTAAAAGCTGCTTCATCGGCAAAGGCACGTTTTGCGCCGTTGGAAATTAAGTACACTACGGGGAAAGATTCTGATTTAAGTAGCGTGCCATCATTAAATATAACTGGTGATACAGTGGTGTAGGCGGTTAGCTGTTCTGTCGTTGCCTTGATTATGCTCTTTCCCTTGAATTTTGTAGTTAAGAAAATTTTGTCAGTTATTGGAGCTTTAGTGCCATTTTCAACATAGTAGACGCCGCCAGTTTTTGAATCCTGAAGCAGGGCACCGGTGACATACGTTGAGGTAGCAGTAATTGCTTTGCCCGTTAAGTAGCCTGCCAATTCTGTTTCGCTAGCAGGCTCAATTTCCTCGATGTTAAAACCAATCGCTTTGAAGGTAGCAAGGCTGTCAAAAGGATGTTTTTCTAAGCCAGCCAGCAAATAGATTTTTTTATCTGGGGTCTGGACTAAGGAGTAATCAGGAAACTTAATGCTCTCACCTGTTGGATAGGCATTTACAGCATCTTTAGAGGCGATTAGTATTTGACTAGGATTGAAGCGGGAAACTAATGAAGCATAGTTTAGAAATGGTCTTTTTTTCGAATTTTCAATCAACCAAACACCTGGTCCATCGGCAAGCTTTAATAGCGAGCCATCCGGGTAATTTAGGGACACTGAAACTGAAGAGCTTGGGAAATAGCGCTGAAATAATCTGTAGGTATTATAATTGCCGTTAAAAACATGAGGAGTGTAATTATAGAGAGAGGCGGTAGCTTTGTTTTGCGGGGTAACCACCATTAGTTCTTTGGAAATTGTCCCGTAGGGGTTGGTGAAGGTATAGGTATTACCCATTTGATATTTATAACGGTGCTGTTCGTTCATGTAGGCTAAGAATTGTAAGGAGGCGCTATTAACTTGTTTACCAAAACCTTTATAGTAAGGATTGCAGGTCCAGTTGTCTGGACAGCCATAACCAGTCGCCCAATCAAGGCGACCCTGTGATGGGTTAGTATCTTCGACTAAGCTAGCTTCTTTTTGTAGTAGAACCAAGATGAATTTTGGACTTACAGTAGTAATAGTGCGACATTTAGCTCTTTTTTCCTCTTCAGTTGGGGCATCGCTTAGGGTTACGCCTGCACAATCAAAATTACGATTAGTTGCATCGTAGATTATTTCGGCGGCTGTTTTCATGACGCCGTTATTATTAGGAGTAATGTAATTAGCTAAGTAGCTATTTTTACTTTGAAGAAAATTTTGGATATCAGCTAAAGTCATGGACGAATAATCCATTAAGTCTGAATCGGAAATAATAAGGTTGGGATTGAAGTTTGGGTCTATCTCATTTTGTGCTTTTACTGACGAAGCCGTCGCGTGAGAAAAAATAAGAATACTGGCAAAAGCTAGGAGGCTGAGGACAAGGTTATTTTTTTTCATTTTAGTTTATCTTTAGAATAATTTTGAACTTTGATGACGTTTTTTATTATAGTATAATCAGCTCTTAAAAGCAACTAAAAACCCGCTTTTTGCGGGTTTTTAGCTAATATTTTTACTTGTTTATTTTAGCAACTTGATTCCAACCTTCTCTTTATCATCTATATCTATCCTTACCTTAGCGCCTTCTTGAATTTTGCCCTCAATTATCTCTAGGGCAAGCTCATCTAAAATAATATTTTGAATGATACGTTTTAGCGGTCTAGCGCCATAGGTAATATCGTAACCCTTATCGGCTAGCATTTTTTTAACCTTATTTCCGATTTTAAGATCAATATTTTTTCCAGCCAGACGCTTTTCTACCTTAGCTAATTCTAAATCGACAATTTTTTCTAGGGCTTCTGGAGTGAGGCTGTGGAATAAAACAGTTTCATCGATACGGTTGAGAAATTCTAGTTTGAAGTTGTCTTTTAGAATTTTATCAATTTTCTCTTTCATTTCTGCGGAACGTAGTCGACTCGCTTGACTTAGATCACTTTCATCACTAAAGCCGATTGAGTATTGCTTAATAACCTCGTTACCCAAATTAGAGGTCATGATAATAATAGTATTTTTAAAGTTTACTGTTCGGCCCTTAGAATCAGTTAGGCGACCATCATCTAAAATCTGTAAAAGTACATTGAACATGTCGGGATGTGCTTTTTCAATTTCGTCAAACAGTACAACGCTATAAGGATGGCGACGAATTTTATCGGTTAATTGTCCGCCTTCCTCGTGGCCAATATAGCCTGGAGGGGAGCCGATAAGTTTTGCAACCGAATGTTTCTCCATGAATTCACTCATGTCTAGGCGAATAAGAGATTTTTCGTCATCAAACATAAAGCGCGCTAAAGTTTTAGCTAGCTCAGTTTTACCAACACCAGTTGGCCCAACAAATAAGAATGAGCCAATAGGCTTTTTCTCTTCATTAATACCAGCTCGAGAACGACGCAGGGCATTAGAGACAGCTTTAATTGCTTCTTCTTGACCAACAACTTCTTGATTAAGAACCTTTTCTGATTCGCTGAGCTTTCTAATCTCATCTTGAAGCATCTTGTTGACCGGAATCCCGGTCCAGCGCGCGACAACTTTTGCAATATCTTCTTCATCAACCTCTTCTTTTAATATTCTTTGGCCTTTCTTTTGGATTTTTAATAAATCAGTTTGCGACTTATCAATCTTTTTTTCTAATTCAGGAATTAAGCCATATTTAATTTTGGCAACTTCAGTTAAGTCAGCTCCTTGGCGCTGAGCAATCTCTGATTTAATTTTTAAGTCCTCAATTTCTTTTTTGGAATCCCTGATTTGAGAAATAATATTTTTTTCGTTGTTCCAATGAAGCTCAAGCTGAGTAGACTTTTCTTTTAACTTGGCGAGTTCCTGGTTGATGGCACGAATTTTAGCTGACTTCTTATCGGTAGTCATAAGACCAGCTTTATTAAGCTCTAGTTGGTTTATGTTACGTTTGAGCTGATCTAGCTCATCAGGCATAGAATCTATTTCCATGCGCAGGGAAGAAGTCGCCTCATCAATTAAGTCTACCGCCTTGTCCGGCAAAAAACGATCGCTAATATAGCGGCTAGATAGTTTGGCGGCAGCAATAACAGCATCATCAGTGATGCGAACGCCGTGATGGACTTCATATTTTTCTTTTAAGCCGCGTAGCATGCTAATAGTATCTTCAATACTTGGCTCGGCGACATAAATCGGCTGGAATCTTCTTTCTAGGGCAGCGTCTTTTTCGATGTATTTTTGGTATTCCTTAGTAGTGGTGGCGCCGATAGTACGGAGCTCGCCACGCGCCAAGGCTGGCTTTAACATATTGGAAGCATCCATTGAGCCTTCAGAGGCGCCGGCGCCGATTAAGGTGTGAAGTTCATCGATAAATAAAATAAAGCGCCCATTTTGTGATTTTACTTCTTTGAGAACGGCCTTTAATCTATCTTCGAATTCGCCACGGAATTTTGCGCCAGCAACTAAAGCTCCTAAATCAAGGGCGATAATTTCTTTATTTTTTAAATTTTCGGGAACGTCACCAGATACGATGCGCTGAGCCAGGCCCTCAACAATAGCTGTTTTTCCGGTGCCAGCTTCGCCAATTAGAACGGGGTTATTTTTAGTACGACGCAAAAGAACTTGCATGATGCGTCTTATCTCGGTGTCGCGGCCAATTACGGGGTCGAGTTTTTCTTGGCGCGCCATCTCTGTTAGATTGGTAGTATATTTGTCTAGGACGCGGAATTTATTTTCCGGGAAAGGGTCGCTAATTGTTTGTGCGCCACGTAAATCTTTTAAAATATTCTTAACAGCTTCATATTCAACGTTGAAACTGAACAAGATTTCTTGAGCCGGTGAGGGGACTCCAATTAATGCAAGAAGAATGTGCTCAGTGGAAATGAATTCATCGTTCATGCCATCGGCTTCCTTTTTTGCTCGCTCCAAAATAGCAGCCGTTTCGGCTGTTCCGGAAACGGCTTGGACTGGTCCGTCATTGGGTTTTATTTTAACTCGCGGCAAATTTCTTAAAGCGGCAATTGTTTTGACTTCGATTCTTTCCGGATCTATCTTCATCTTCTCTAAAATCGGCTTCACTAATCCTTCTGATTGTTCCAAAAGAGCGAGGAATATATGAAGAGCTTCAATATTTGGTTGACCGTAGCTTGAAGCAATTACTTGAGAGTTAATAATGGCTTCTTGCGATTTATCAGTAAATTTATTAAACATATTTTTACAAGTTTAGTAGTTAGCAGTCGTTATAATAGAGTGCTAATGACATCTTAATATACGGCTAAAATATTGTCAATATTTAAATTGTGGTTATTTTGCTTTTATGTTAAAATAAAATTGATATTATAGCTTATGTTTAAACATAATTTTTTAACATACGGTAGTCAATTGATTGCTAAAACCGCAGGCGAAATTGTTTATTTCCCCTTTTGGTGGTATAGCGTCGGCTTTTTAGAAACTTTAAAAAAACTCGGTCGATTTTGGCTAGGACAAGAGCAGGCCTTGGGCTTTTCTGTCTGGTTAAAAAATATTTTTGTACCAATGTATGGCCAGTATGATTGGGCAGGTCGGCTAATTAGTTTTTTTATCCGTATTGTTCAGATAATATTTCGTGGCCTCGCTTTATTATTTTGGTTAGTTTTTGTGTTAGCGGCCGCAGCCCTTTGGTTGGCAGCGCCGCTTTTTTTAGTTATTGCCTTTATTTTTCAGATTGGCGGGTAAAATATGGATTATCAGGATAAGACAAAAATAAATGAGCTTGAATTTGTTCAAGACAGCGGTGGCACTGGAAAAGGTGTTTGGTTTTTAGGACACTTTTTGTACTGGGAAAAAATTATAAAACGTTCGCTCATTGCCCTTGATCGAACTAAAAAAGAGATTGATCGTTTATTTAGTTTTATTGCTTGGTTGGTTATTTTCGCTGGCTGGGGAGCCTATTTGACTTGGATTTATTTAAATTTTGATTATTTACAAACTCAACCTTGGGATATTTTTTTCTTCTGGACCGAACCAGATTTGTTAATTTCTATTTTTCTTTTATCTTTGTGGTTTGATTTATTTTTGTTTTATAAATCAAGCATGGCAGCCGCTGCTGCCAAACGAATAGATTATCGTTTGTTTAAAGAAAATAAAAAAAGAGGAACCAGACAAGCTAAACGTTACAATGTTTCGCGCACGCTTTCTAAGGGCGCTACTCATGTTATTGATGAAGCTTATTTATTAGCTAAGAAATTAAAGTTATCGCAAGCCGATATTATTCATTTTTTTCGCGCCTCTTTGCAGGACAAGGAAGTGCAGAGTTTGTTTATTCGTCTTAATGTTGACGCTGAAAAATTAGTCTCAATGGTGGATAGACATTTGGATAAAATGACTCAGGAGAAGATGAGTGGTGAGGGTCCTCTAACAGAGCGCTTACAATTAGCAGTTATTGCTGGTTTTACTGAATCTTTGCGACTACGTCAGCAAAGCGTTGATGTTTTAAGTATTTTGCCTTTCTGTTGTCATCAAGATGAGGCTCTTGCCGAAATTCTTTATGAATTAGAAATTGATGAAAATAAGTTAGCTAATGCTGTTGCCTGGTTTCGGGTTAACCGAAAGCTGGTTGAACGTTATAGGGAATACAGACGCTTGGCTTTATTTAAGCCGGGTACGGGCATGAACCGTTCTTATACCGCTATCGCCACGCCAACACTTGATCATTTTTCTCATGATTTAACTCTGCGCGCTAAAAATGGCAGTCTTGATCTTTGTGTTGGTCGTGAAAAAGAAATTAATGAAATTTTTGAAGCTTTTGTGGGCGGACATAACGGCGTTTTACTTGTTGGGCCAGTTGGTGTTGGTAAAAGTGCGATTGTTGGCGGCTTGGCTCAAATGATGGTTGAAGAAAATGTGCCTGATTTTCTAAAAGATAAAAGATTAGTCGAAATAGACGTATCGCGTTTAGTGAGCGGCGCCAATTCTTCAACAGCACAAGAGCGCTTACTCAGTTCTATAAATGAAGCTAATCGTTCTGGCAATATTATTTTATATATTGATAATATTGAAAATTTAATTGGTATTAGTGCAGGAAGCAGTGAAAGTTTAGATTTGTCAGAAGTTTTAGCCGAATCAATTAGTCGTCGTCAGATTTTTTGTATTGCCGCTGCGGCTACAGAAAATTATTCTCGTTATATTGAAAACAAATCGCTAGGCAATGCCATGACTACAGTTGGCATTGATGAGCCTGATAGTAATGAGGCAATTCGTATTCTTGAAAGTCGCGTTGGTTTTTTAGAGGCGAAATATGATGTTTATATAGTTTATAGCGCCTTGGAGCAAGCGGTAAAAATGTCATCTCGCTATTTGCAAGATAAATCTTTACCACAAAAAGCCATTGATTTGTTAGAGAAGGCGGCAATGCTTGCGTCTCGAGATAATAAAGACAATCCCGACAAACCCTTTTGTTCCCATGAAGATGTGGCAGCTGCGATTGAGGATATGACTGGCATCCCGGCAACTAAAGTTGGGGCTGAAGAAAGTAGTAAGCTCTTAAATTTGGAAAGTGAAATCCAAAAGCGTTTAGTTGGCCAGGAAGAAGCTGTGAAAGCAATTTCTGCTAGCTTGCGTCGCGCTCGCGCCGCTTTAAAAGATAGTCGTCGTCCGATTGCTAGCTTTTTGTTTCTTGGCCCAACGGGTGTTGGTAAAACAGAATTAGCTAAAGCAGTTTCTCAAATATATTTTGGAAGCGAAGATTACATGATACGTCTTGATATGAGTGAATATCAACATCAAGATAGTATTAAAAAAATGATTGGTGATGTTGATGGTACCTTAGGTTATTTAACTGAGGCGGTGCGCAAGAAACCATTTTCCCTAATTCTTCTAGATGAAATTGAAAAGGCCGACCCTAATATTTTAAATTTATTTCTACAGCTTTTAGATGATGGTCGCTTAACTGATGGACAGGGAAGAACTATTAGTTTTTCCGAATCTATTATTATCGCTACCTCTAATATTGGAGCTATTTTAATTCAGGATAAGATTAAAGAAAAGGCGACTTTATCTGAAATTAAACAGGAGCTAATCGATAATCAGTTACGCGAGCATATGCGGCCGGAACTTATAAATCGCTTTGATGGCATTATTGTTTTTCGTCCTTTGGAGGAAGATGATATTTTTAAGATTACCACCTTGATGCTAAAGAAAATTAAAAAGAATTTAGAAGACAAGGGCATTGGACTTAAGGCTGATAAGGATGGTGTTATGATTTTAGCGCGAGCTGGACATGATCCTAAATTTGGCGCTCGTCCTCTGCGTCGATTACTTCAGGAGAGAGTGGAGGACATTATTGCTAATAAAATTTTAGCCGGTGAACTTAAACGTCGCGATCAGGTAGTGATTGATAGTCAGGCACAAGTTTCAGTTGATAAGGCAGAAGTTTTGTAGTTTTTTTTATTTTTTATTTTTAAAAAGGATATCTTTAATTGACTATGGATTTTTTTATAGTTTTCGCTATTAGCTTAATTTTATCAGTATTTTTTACAGTAACCATAAAAAGGGTTGCTCTGTTTTTTAATATTGTCGACCAACCTAATGGCAGAAAAATTCATCAAGTTGCAATTCCGCTCTTGGGAGGCGTGGCTGTTTTTTTAGCATTTTTTGTTACTTTATTTTTATTTTCCGATCGCTTTTTAGCGGGGAACCTTGATCTTCGTCATTTATTGGGATTTTTCGTGGGCGGCCTAATTATAATTATTGGTGGCGCTTTGGATGATAAATATAATTTGCCGGCGCGTCAGCAATTAATATTTCCTCTGCTAGCAGTGTTGGCAGTTGTGATTGGTGGCGTGGAAATCGAAAAAATAACCAATCCTTTGGGTGGTTATATTTTTTTGAAAGACTTAGTTATTGTTGGCCCGTTACTTATTGCCGCCTGGCTTTTAGGAATGATGTACACTACTAAATTGTTAGATGGAGTTGACGGCCTAGTGAGCGGTATCGGCTTAATTGGTAGTTTAATTATTTTCTTATTTACCCTGACTACTCAGTATTATCAGCCAGATATTGCCTTAGCGGCTGCTATTTTAGCAGGAGCAGCTGGCGGATTTCTAATTTTAAATTTTAATCCAGCAAAAATATTTTTAGGAGAGGGCGGTTCTTTGTTTTTTGGTTACGCCCTTGGAGTCTTGGCTATAATTTCTGGAGGAAAAATTGCTATCGCGCTTTTAATTATGGGCATTCCTATTCTAGATGTTGCCTGGACAATTTTGCGTCGCTTGTGGCAGGGCAAAAATCCTTTTAAATTTGCTGATAAAAAACATTTACATCATCGTCTTTTGAATTTAGGATTAAGTCAGCGTCAAACTGTTTCTGTGTTTTATATTACATCATTGATTTTTGGAGCCAGTGGCTTATTCTTGCAAAGTCGCGGTAAGTTTTTTGCTTTAGCACTTCTTTTGGTCGTTATGTTGATGCTAGTTTTATGGCTTCGTTATCTTGATAGGCGCAAAGAAATAGATAAACCATTGCTACTTCTTCACATTTGCTGTGCGCCTTGCGGTGCTTATGTTACCAGGGAATTACTTCTACCAAAATATCGAGTCACTTGGTTTTTTTATAATCCCAATTTATCTTCACGTGCTGAATATGATAAACGTTTAGCAGAAGTTAAGCGTTTAGCTAAAGAATGGGGAGTTAGTCTTATTATTGCGCCTTATGAACACGCTGCTTGGTTGAAAAAAATAAAGGGTCGGGAGACTGATCCGGAAAGAGGTGGGCGCTGTTTAATTTGTTATCTTGATCGTTTACGTGAGACAGCGGAGCTGGCGGCTAAGAAAAAATTTGATTTTTTTAGCACTACACTACTTACCAGTCCTTATAAAGATAAAGAAGCAATTATAAATCAGTCTAATGATTTAGCTTCGTCTTATGGTGTTAAATTTTTATCAGCAGAATTTCTATCAGCTGACGTTTATCGTAAGTCTCAAGAGTTGGCAAAAGAATTAGATATTTATCGTCAAAAATTTTGTGGTTGCGAGTTTTCTTATGAACAAGCAGCGGATAAGGATAAAGCTATAAAGCTTAAAAAGAAAATAATCAGTGCTACCTTGTTTATCGGTGCGCTATTTTTCCTAAATATAAATTTTGTTAATGCTCAGGAAGTAAGCCCAGAGCTTGATACTGATGGCGATGGTTATAGTGATGCCGTTGAGATTGCTACTGGCTGGTCACCGTACAATCCAGAGCCAGTTAGATTTGGTGAGAGCGATGTTGACGGCGATGGTGTTAATGATTATTTTGAATATTTGTTTAAGACTAACCCCTTTGTTAAAGACACTGACGGCGATGGTTTTAGCGACTTTGATGAGATAGATAGCGCTCATGATCCTTTGTCCACTTCAACAAAATTATTTGAGCGTCGCATAGAAATTTATCTTAAGTCTCAAAAGTTAGCCTTTTTTATTAACGGCATTAAGTGGCGAGAATTTACCGTCTCTACTGGTCGCCCAGGGATGTCGACGCCGAAAGGTGAATTTCGAGTAACTAATAAAATTAGCAAGGCTTGGTCTCGATCTTATGGTTTATGGATGCCTTTTTGGTTGGGCCTTGATAGAGGTAGAATTGGTATTCACGAGCTACCAGTCTGGCCTGGTGGGTATCGCGAAGGAGAAAACCATCTCGGTAAACCAGTTTCCCATGGTTGCATTCGTTTAGGGGTTGGTCCAGCACGGTACTTATACGAAAGAGTAGACGTCGGTACAAAAGTTTATATTAAAGATTAAAGGCGGTTTTTGTGCGTGAAAATATCGGCCGCTTGTGGTATAATCTTTAGAGTGGTTTAAGTGAGAATATATGAAAAAAAGTATTTTTAAGATAGGCCTTACATCCCTGGCTGCCGTTTTTTTACTAAGCGGTTGCTCTTTTTCTTTTCCTTGGGAAAAAGAGCGTGTTAGTACTGAACAAGAGCAAGTATTAGAGCAGGCAGAAATTGCGATTGGGGAAACTATAACTTCTGGGGACTTACGAAAATTTGCTAGTGAAGACTCACTTAAAAATTTTTTAGCGAACTCAACTTCGGCTGGTGGCCTATCAGCTAGTTGGATTTTGGCTGATGAAGATTATGGTCAGACAGATAGTGGCGTGGCAGATATAGTTACCTCGGCTGGTGTTAGCGGAGCTGACATCATTAAACTAAGTGGCGGTTATATTTATGCAATTGTAAAAAATGAAATTGTTATTATTAATGCTTCGTCAGCAACTAACGCTAAAATTGAAAGTCGAATACCGCTTTCATCTCGCCCCCTGGAGCTGATAGTGGTCGGTAGTCGTTTGGCTGTTTTTGGTAAGGATCAAGATATTAAATCATCTAATTTATATAAATCCTTTAGTAGTCGCAATGATTATACTTTTTTTAAAATTTTCGATGTTTCTGAAGCTACTGAGCCCCGGGAGGTTAGAAGCCTATCCTTTGAGGGTGGTTATGTTGGCGTTCGTTTATTAGGCAATTATGCTTATTTTTTAACAGCCCAACCAGCCGCGTATCGTAACGAAGAGCCAATCATGCCACGTATTATAGATAACGATAAACTAATTAGTAGCCCTTGCTCTCTGGGCAAGAGTTGCGCCGCTTCAGCAGTTTATTACTTTGACTCTCCTTATAGTAATCATACTTTCCTATCAGTAGCCGCTATAAATTTAGCAAGCCGCGACGAATCTATTAATAATCAGATTTATTTAATAGATCCTAATTATCGTTTACATTTATCAACGGCTGGCAATTTTTATTTAGCGCGCTATCAATCTTTAAGTGCTTACAACCTTGAGCAAGCAATTAAATTAGATATAATCTTCAACAACCTAAGTGAGAGTGATAAAGCTGCCGTGGAACAGATTACTGCCTCTCCTGAATCTTTATTGAGTCCTGAAGAGAAGCGCTTCAAAACAGCCGTGATTGTTGAAAAACATATTCTAGCTCTTAGTAGTGAAGATAAAGAGATTCTTAAAGAAAGTGTCGACAAGGCCTTGGCTGAACAAATAAAAAAGCGCTCTAAAGATTTAGAAAAGACTATTATTTATAAATTTTCTCTAAAAGCTGGAAAAATTGATTATCAGGCACGTGGTGAAGTTTATGGTCGTATTTCCGACTCTTCTGCTTGGCAAGAAAAGGACAATAATTTGCGTGTCGCTACTTCCAGAAATGAATTATGGTCTTTGATGTTTGATGATTCTGAAAAAAGATATAGCAATGTTTACGTGCTCGATCAAAGCCTAAGAGTATTGGGTTCTCTGGAAAATATTATGTCTGATAGCGTTCTTTCATCAGTTTATTTTTTGGGCGACAGAGCCTATATGTCGACCGCTGAAGAGGGAGCCTCTACTTATGTGATTGGTTTGTCTGAGCCAGCCAAGCCAGCTGTCTTGGGGGCAGTGAGACTAGCTGGCTATTCTCATATTTATCAGATTGATGCTACGGGTGAAAAGGTGTTAGGTTTTGGTCGTGGTACGGCCACCTCTGATGCTAGTGATAATAGTTCTGGTTTAAAATTGTCAGTATTTGATTTTTCTGATTTGAAAAAGCCTTCAGAAGTAAGTAGTTACGTAGTTGGTGGTAACGAAGGAGAGTCAGTCGCTTTTAAAGATTATAAAGCGTTGACTATTAGTTCCGATAATAAGGGTATAATTACTCCTGTTGCTTTGCGTGAAGCTAATAAGTTGGTTTTTTCTGGAGTTTTGTCATTTTCTCTTGATTCAGCTGGTAATTTAAAAATGTCTGGTAAACTTGATCATTCCGCAGTTGGCCGTTTTAATCAACTTGATTATTGGCGTAATGTCCAGTATTATGACAACTCGGTTAAACGTAGCTTTGTTTTTAATGAAAACCTAATCACGTTTTCTAATAAGTATTTAAAAATTAATCGTTTATCTGATCTTTCTGAGATTTCTAGTCTAACTTTGACGCCTGGCGACGAACGCGTAGAATCTGCCATTAACCCTCCTGTCGAAACACCTGTCGAAACGTCAACTGAAGAATCCTTCGGGAGTGAATCTGTTCAGGAAGAACAAAATGAGATGAGTGTTGATGAGACGGTGTCACCAGTTGATGATGCGCCATCGACTGAAGCTCAAACAGAAGTTAGTGCCCCAATCGATATTGGTTCTAGCTAGTGATATAGAAATATGAATATTTTCAAACGCAGAATTTCCGTTCTTTTGGTTCCAGTAGCACTTTGGCTCTTGGGGCAGATTTTTTTATTTCAACCAAATTTATTTTTTATTGCCGTTTCTCTAGGTGTTTTAATTATTGCGCTATCAGTTAAGGGATTGTCTGTTGGTCCGCGTAAGACTGACTGGCCTCTATTCTTTTACTTCCCGGCCTTATTGTTTATTTCTGCCTCATTGTATGAGACATTAATCCCTAATCATTATTGGGTGCAAGCTCTTTTCTTGTTGATTGCCGGACTTATTTTCTCTTATTTAAAAAATCTGTACTATTTCATGCGCTATGAAGCCCCGGAAAAAATAGGGAAAGTGGACTCAATCTCTATGGCGGGTAGTGTTTTATCTTTTTTCTTTTTAACAGCCTCTATTTACGGCTTGCCCACTTTTTTAGGTTGGTCCTTTTGGCCACTATTTGCTGCTTCCTCGGTTTTGATATTACTTCTTACTTTTCAGCCATTTGCGATTGGGCGTATTAATATCAAAGCTAATTGGCCAATTTTTTTGACTGTTAATTTGGTGCTATTGCAGATTGTCGCCGTGCTTTATTTATTACCCTTACGATTTAATGTTTTAGGACTACTTGCTGCCTTTGTCTTTTATATGTCTCTCTTAGTTTTAAGATTAATATTGCGTGGTAATTTTTCTGGTCGTTTACTTAGGTTTCCTTTGATCTCTGGTTTTATTATCATGATAATTGTTTTATTTACCGCGCGTTGGTTTTAGTTTTAATTTAAAATTTCAAATATGGAAAAACAGAAAAATCGTTTAATCCCTGTAATATTTATCGCTATTATTTGTGGCCTAGCGGCCGGCATTACTGGAGAAATAGTAACTAGAGTTTATATCTTGAAAGACTTTTCCGTGCCTTATTTTAATAATGAAGTTAAACTCGCCGACCTAGATTATAATCGAGCAAGCTTGATTATTAGGGATGCCAAAAAAGTTGTTGTAAATCAGGATGTAAAAGTTAACGAAACAATCTCCTCGCTTCGTCCAGCCTTGGTTGGTGTTTTTAAGAATATAGGCACTGATTCTCAGGTAACAACTTCTACTACTACTCAAACTACTAATCTCTCTTCTGCTGACTCTAGCTATTATCAACTGGATGAGCCGGTAATGATGGGCTTAGCGGTTACCTCAGATGGTTGGATTGCTGCCTCATTACCAGAATCTTTGAAAAATGATTTTAATCCCGAAGATCATGTGGTAATCACTAGCGATCGCAAGATTTATAAAATTGATCAGGTTTCAGATTTTAAGGATTTGCCTGGTAACTTAGTTTTCTTTCATTTAGCCGGTGCTTCTAACTTATCAGTTAAGAAAATTGCTACTCGTCAGGAGGTTTCTTTGGGGCAATCGGTGATTGCAATTAATGATTTTAGTAATGTACTTCTAACCTCACTGTCTTCATTTAAGAAATCGGCAACTATTTCTAGCAGCGATTCTCTTAATGCGCGATTTTCTTTAGCTAGCCCTATCAGTGATGAATTTAAAAATTCTTTTGTTTTTGATTTAGCTGGTAATTTAATAGCCGTCATTGGATCGGATAAAGTAGCTATACCAGCTATTTCCTATAGTCATTATTGGCAAAGCTTTTTTAAAAAAGGCGAGGTGCTGCAACCTTCTTTAGGGGTTAATTATGTTGATTTAAGCGCTGCTAAGGTTTTAGAAATTTCTTTGGAGAAGGGAGCTTGGTTAAAAGATTCCCCAGCCGGTCTAGCGGTAGAGAAGGGTAGCCCAGCTGAGCTATCTGGTTTACAGTCTGGTGATGTGATTACCTGGGTTAATAATCAGGAGTTAAATGCTAATAATGATTTATCTGATATTATCGCCTCTTTTAATCCGGGCGATTCTATTACTGTTGTTTATTTCCGTGGCGGAGAAGAAAAAACAGTTAGTGTTAAATTGGGAAGCAAATAAGTTTAAGTTAAAATAAAGATATGAAGATACAAAGTATTAGTAGCCTCAAGGGGCTGTCTGGTAAAAAAATATTATTACGGGTTGATTTTAATGTCCCGCTTGAAGATGGCAATATAAAAGATGAATACAAGATAACTTCTGGTTTAGAGAGCATCAGATTACTAGTGGAAAAAGAAGCAAGTGTTATTATCTTAACCCATCTTGGCGATCCAGGTGGAAAAATAAAAGCAGCTTTATCAACCGCTCCTTTGGCCTTACGTTTAAAAAAATTATTACAGAAGCCAGTTAAATTTGTCGCAGATGTTTCTGGACCACTAGCTGTTAAGGCGACCGCTAAGATGAAGCCTGGAGAAATTATTTTTTTAGAAAATGTTCGATTTGAGGCAGGAGAATTAAAGGATGATAAGAAATTTGCTAAGAGTTTGGCTAGTTTGGCTGATATTTATGTTAACGATGCCTTTGCTGTTTCTCATCGTGCTCAAGCTTCAGTATCAGCGATTAAATCTTTTCTGCCATCTTATGCTGGCTTACTATTAGAAAAGGAAGTGAAGGCCTTACAACAAGCGCTTAAGCCTAAAAAGCCGTTAGTGGCTATTATGGGTGGCGCAAAAATTAGCACTAAGGCGCCGATTATAAAAAGTATTTATCCAGCCGCTAATAAAATATTATTAGGCGGCGGTTTGGCAAATAGTTTTTTAAAATATCATGGCTACGAAATTGGACGTTCTTTATATGATCAGGATAGCCTAAAGGTTATTAAACGTTTAATGGTTGGCAAGTTTAAAGATAAAAAAATTATTTTACCGCTTGATGTTGTCGTTAAAGTTAGCACGGGTAAGGTTAAAGCCAAGGCAATAACCGAGGTTGCTAAACAGGATATCATTTTGGATATTGGACCAAAGACGGTCGAGTTATATGCGCAGTTAATTAAAACCGCTAAAACAATAATTTGGAATGGTCCGATGGGTAAATTTGAAGAAGCGCGTTTTCGCAGTGGCACTATATCAATCGCTCGCGTCATTGCTTCTCATTCCTCCGGTAGAGCCTATGGTGTGGCTGGTGGCGGTGAGACGGTTGAGGCTTTAAAGATGAGTGGGATGATGGAATATGTCGATTGGGTTTCTACGGCCGGAGGCGCTATGCTTTCTTATTTAGGAAAAGATAAGATGCCGGGGTTAACGAAAATAATTTCTTAAAAAATATGCCGAAAGTTAAGCCAATAATTAAAAAAATTGACGCTCGCGAGATTCTTGATTCGCGTGGCTGGCCAACTTTAGAAGCAGTAGTCTTTTTGGAGGATGGCTTAACGGCAAAAGCTAGCGTCCCTAGTGGCTCCTCAGTTGGTTCTCATGAGGCGCAGGAAGTGCGCGATGGCGATCACCGTCGTTATCAAGGGCGCGGCGTTTTAAGAGGGGCAACTAAAATAAGAGAAATCATATCCGTGGCCTTAGCCGGCAAAGATGTTCGTGACCAACAGGAGATAGATCGTTTGTTGATTGAACTAGATGGTACGGAGAAAAAAACGAATTTAGGTGCTAATGTAATTTTAGCTGTTTCTTTGGCTTGTGCCCGAGCGGCTGCTAAGAGCGAGAACCAAGAACTGTTTGTATATTTACAAAAAACCTTTTCTCTTAACGAGCCCAAGATTCCTATTCCTCTATTTAATGTTTTTAATGGTGGTAAGCACGCTGATACTAATTTAGATTTTCAAGAATTTTTAGTGATACCAAAAAAACAATCAGCTGCTGAGATGATTAGAGAAGGGGCAGAAATTTTTCATGCTCTGGGTGAAGAGTTAAAGCAAGCCGGTTATGATACCGATGTTGGTGCAGAAGGTGGTTATGCTCCTGACTTAAATTCAAGCATTGAGGCTCTAGAGCTTATTATGGCTGGAGCTCTACGGGCTGGTTATGATCCTGGTAAAGATTTCCGTTTAGGGATTGATGTTGGGTCATCAGTTTTATTTGAGACAAGTTCTGGGCGTTATGTTTTTCCTTTAGACCGAGCAGTATTTACTGCTGCTAATTTGCGTGGGCTTTATGAAGCATGGTTAAGTCGCTATCCAATCTCGTATATTGAAGATGGTCTATCGGAAGATGATTGGGCGGGTTGGCGTGCTTTAACCTCAGAGCTAGGACAAAAAATTATGATAGTTGGCGATGACTTGTTTGTGACAGATGTAAAGCGCCTAAGTCAGGGCATTAAGGAAAGGGCCGCAAATTCTATTATTATCAAGCCAAATCAAGTAGGGACCTTGACAGAAACTGTAGATTGTGTAAAATTAGCCGATAAACATAATTATCAAACCATCGTATCTCACCGTAGTGGCGAAACCAATGATGACTTTATTGTTGACTTAGCAGTTGCTGTCGGTGCTAATTATCTAAAAGCTGGTTCACTTACCCGTGGCGAAAGATTAGCGAAATACAATCGTTTACTTGAAATTGAGGATATTATAAAAGGAAATGGAAAACAATCCTGAAGAAGATAGTATAAATATTTCTAGTAGGCCTAAGCCAGTCTTCCTGCTTTTGCTAGATGGCTGGGGGATAGCTGCTAAAAATGAAGCTAATGCTATTAGTTTAGCGAAAGCTCCAAATTTTTTAAAATTATTCAAAGAGTATCCGGCCGGGGCATTGTTACCAGCTAGCGGTGATTTAAATGCTCGTTATTTTTCTTTGGGAGCTGGTAGGAATGTTTTTGATGAAGCGGGCATGATTCCAATTGAAGGTGTTCTCGCCTCTGATTTAACTGCCTCAATTGCCGCCGCTGGTTTGAAGCAATTAAAAATATTTGATAGCGAAAGATTGGCCGCCTTAACCTATTTTTTTAATGGTCGGCGAGAAGAGAGAGTTCTTGGAGAAGATTGGTTGGCCGTGTCCGCCTCTAGTCCAGGAAAAGCTTTTGATAGCTATTTGAGTTTACAAAAAATTATACGCGAGAGTCATAAAGCGATTAAGAGCGGAGAATATGACTTTATTATTGTTACTTGTTCAATTTTGGATAACGCAGCTAGTACTGGTGATCTATCAGAGGCAATTAAGGCAATGGAAGCTCTTGATAAAGCAGTTAAACGTTTAGCGTCTAGTATTTTAAATAACGGTGGGATTTTGTTAATTGCTTCTGTTCAGGGTAACGCTGAAAAAATGCGTGATTTAGTAACTGATTTACCTGACAAGAATGTTACCAATAGCCCTGTGCCGTTTGCAATTTTTGGACACGAGTTTAAGGGTAGGACAATTGGTCTTAAAGACGCTCCTGATGGTGACTTAAGTCTGTCTGAAATTTCCGGTAGTCTGGCTGACGTGACGCCCACAATTTTAGATTTATTAGAAATTAAAAATGATAATAATGCCTTTGAGGGTCGAAGTTTGGCAATCTGAATAATTTTGCCTTTTTAGCTTTTTTGTTTTTGAACTTTAACAACTAAAAATATGCGATATGAGAAAGAAAATCGAATTAACTGTTCGGGAGGGAGAGATTCTTTCCCTGATTAACAATCGTTTAAACTTTGGTATGTTGCCTAAAAACCAGGACACAGCCGATGGTATCTATGAAATCCTGGCAATTGCATGGCACACGCCTAAAGAAACCTTACATGATATGGGTATTGGCAAATTTAAAATCGCTCTGATGTACTCACATTTGTTGGGAGTAAGGGGGTTTTTATCTCAGTGTCAGCCAGCGCTCAGAAAGGAGCCTTATTTTTCTTACGGTTTTTAAGAGTTCGTAAAAAATCTGTACACAAAAAGCCCCAGTATTTACTGAGGGCTTTTTTCTTGCAAAAAATATTTTTTAGAATAACCAATGTGCTAATAAACTGGTACTAATGCCGATAATGGCACCGATTATAACCTGTAATGGGGTGTGGCCAATTTTTTCTAACTGTTTAGGATAATGGTTGTCTAGGTAATCATCTTCTTTTAGGTCTTTTACTAGAACATTTATTGTTTTACCGTGTTGGCCCAGATAGTTGCGCAAACCGATAGCATCAACAATAACAATAGTAGCAAAGACAAAAGCGGCGGCAAAGATTGGTGAGTCTAGTCCTTGCCTTAGTCCGATAATGGCAGTAACTGAAGTAACAACTGAGGTATGGCCGCTAGGCATATCAGAATAAGCAAAAATATCGCGCCAAGTTATTTTACGTCTAGAAGAGCGCAAGATAACCTTCATCCCCTGGGCAATGGCAAAGGCGATAATTGGGGTGATAATAAAAATATACATATATTATATTTGAAACTAAGACTTGAGTTAGATATCAAGATTAGTTACTTTTTTTGCATGAGTTTGAATGAAATTTTTGCGTGGAGCAACATTATCACCCATTAACATATCAAAAATTTGATCTGCTTTAGCGGCGTCTTCAACGGTTACTTGTTTAACAATACGAGTAGCCGGGTTCATGGTTGTTTCCCAGAGTTGCTCTGGATTCATTTCTCCTAAACCTTTGTAGCGCTGGATGCCGATTTTGAATCCCTTCTTGGTTTCTTCAGTTTTCTTTTCGGTTTCAGTTTCTGGGATTTCAATTTCATTATTTTCACCTTCTTCGTTTTCTTCGCCAATTTCAACTGCTTCTTCGGCATGTCCGCCGAATTCGGCGATGATTTTTTCTTTTTCCTCATCACTATAGGCATATTTTACAGCTGCTCCTTTTTTAATTTGGTAAAGTGGTGGTTGAGCAATATAAATATGCCCGCCAGTAATTAAACTGCTGAAATGACGGAAGAACAGAGTTAAGAGTAGGGTTCTAATATGAGCACCATCGACGTCAGCATCGGTCATGATAATAATACGATGGTATCTTAACCTGCTTAAATCAAATTGTTCATCAATATTGGTTCCTAAAGCGATAACTAAATTCTTAATTTCATTGTTAGCGAGCATCTTGTCTAAACGGGCGCGTTCAACATTTAAGATTTTGCCGCGCAAGGGAAGGATGGCTTGAAATTTACGATTGCGTCCTTGTTTAGCGCTGCCACCGGCCGAATCTCCCTCAACGATATAGATTTCGCATTCTTCAGGATGGCGACTTGAGCAATCAGCTAGCTTGCCTGGAAGAGTCATGCCTTCAAGAGCGCCCTTTCTTAAAATAGTAGCGCGGGCACTCCTAGCGGCAAGCCGAGCTTGAGAAGAGAGGATACATTTCCCAACAATTGCTTCCGCTTCTTTTGGATGCTCTTCTAGGAAGGTGTTAAAAGCTTCACCAAAGATGCTTTCGACATAACCCTTCATTTCGGCATTACCGAGCTTTCCCTTGGTTTGTCCTTCAAATTGTGGGTCGCTTAATTTAACGCTGACAATAGCTGTTAAACCCTCGCGGACGTCTTCACCAGTTAAATTCTCCTGTTTTTCTTTGATGATGTTTTTATTACGCGCGTAGTTATTTAATGTTCTAGTAAGCGCAGTTTTAAAACCAACTAAATGAGTTCCTCCTTCTGGATTATGAATGTTGTTAGCAAAGCAGAGAACGGTTTCATTATATTCGTCGTTGTATTGCAAAGCAATTTCTACTCTTGAGCCATTAATTTCTTTATCGACATAAAAGATAGTGTCATTTTTGACTGACTTGTTGCGGTGTAGTGACTTGATATAAGATTTAACGCCGCCTTCAAAATGGAATTTGTATTTCTTTTCGCGATGACCAGGGCGCTGGTCAAAGACGCTAAGGGTTATGCCTTTGGTAAGGTATGACTGTTGACGCAAGCGATCAAGAATTTTGCCCCAGCTAAATTCTAGTTCAGTAAAAATTGTGGCGTCAGGCTTAAAAGTAATAATAGTTCCAGTTTTTTTGGTAGGACCAACCGCCTTGGCTGGCTTTAAAGGTTTGCCGATGTTATATTCTTGTTCCCATACTTTGCCATCACGATGAATTTCTGCTTTAAGATATTCACTTAAAGCATTAACCACGGAAACACCAACGCCATGTAAACCACCAGAGACTTTATAACCACCGCCACCGAATTTGCCGCCAGCATGTAATTTAGTCAAAACTGTTTCCAGGGCAGAGACGCCTGTCACTTTATGTTTCTCAACTGGGATGCCGCGACCATTATCTTCTACGCTAACCATTCCATCCTTTAATAAATAAACGGAGATGTCACTCGCGTGACCAGCCATCGCTTCATCAATAGAGTTATCGACAACTTCCCAAATTAAATGATGAAGACCGGCAGCTGAGGTTGAGCCGATATACATTCCGGGTCTTTTTCGTACTGGGTCCAGTCCTTCAAGGACGGTTATTTGGTCAGCGCCGTAGCTACTGGCCTTTTTCTGTTCATCTTTGCTCATAAAAAAAACAAAATGCCTGCTGTTCAGGGTATTTTTTATAATTATCTTAGCCTAATATATTTAGTAACTAGTTGCTTGCTAGCTACCTCTATTTTAGCAGTAAAATAAAGGGAAAGCAAGGGCTTTTTGCTTGAGAGCAGGCTCTATATTAGACAAATATTTTTAGCTTATATCTTGACATAATTATATTTAGATGTTATTATTGGCGGAGCTTTAGAATTGTCGTAAATTAACAATAAATTAAGAAAAATGAAAAAGAATCGTATTCTGGTTGTAGTGTCGGAAGCAAATTTGCCAGCATGTCCAAAACATGTAAATGTAGCTGTTAAATTTGATGAAAACATTAAGGTTGCATTTATCGAGGATGGGTTTGGCTACAGTTTTAACGACTTAAGTGAAGGCCCTTTACCGGAAAGAGTTTTGTGTGGGTACAATTTATGCAGAGAAGAAAGGGATCGGTCTTTGATTGAGTTTGCTGGTGAAGACTTGGCTACCGTGCATTTAACGGATTTATTAACAATGCTATTAAAACAGCCAAATGGTGAACCCGGAGACCTGATAATTGACTCCAGTGCTAATATCTTTTACGTGCTTGATAGCAAAAAAAAGCGTTGCGCCGCCATTGCGTATTGGACAAAGTTCGGTTGGTGCTTGGACGTGCACGTGATTACCGATAAAAATCAATGGTTGATTGGGAATCGCGTATTTTTCTATCAGAAAAAACTAGATTATTAGTATTGAAAGTTGTGATTGCCCGGATGAACATTTGTTCGCCGGGCTTTTTTTTATGGAAAAATAATGTTATTATCATATTATATGGCAAAAATATTAGTAACCGGCGGCGCCGGATTTATTGGTTCGACCTTGGTAGACAAGTTAATCGCTGGTGGAGACGAGGTTGTCGTACTCGACAATTTATCTTCTGGTCGCCAGGATTATATAAATTCTAAGGCTCGGCTTTATCAAGAAGATATTCGTTCTCCGAAGATTGCGGAGATATTTGTGCAAGAAAAATTTGATTTTGTTTATCATTTAGCTGCTCAGATTGATGTTCGAGTTTCGGTGTCTGATCCTTGGTTAGACAATGATATTAATGTTGCCGGTGGACTTAATATTTTAGAAAATTGTCGTGTTCATAAAGTTGAGAAAATAATTTTTTCTTCAACAGGTGGAGCAATTTACGGTGAATCCGAAGAAATCCCTACTACTGAATACGCACCCGCTTATCCCTTGTCCCCCTATGGTATAAATAAGTTAGCTTTTGAAAAATACCTCAACTACTATTATCAGGTTCATGGTTTGAATTATACTATTTTACGTTTTGCTAACGTTTATGGGCCGCGCCAATTTAAGGGCGGAGAAGCGGGAGTGATTGCAATTTTTATTGATAACGCAGTTAAAGGCTTAGAGAGCAAGCAATTCGGCGATGGCAGACAGACACGTGATTTTGTTTTTGTTGACGATGTTGTTAATGCTTTATATAAAGCCAAAAGCATAGATTGTCGCGGTGAAGTTAATATTAGTTTAGGTCAGGAGATAAGCTTATTAGACGTACGAGAAAAAATAGAGTTAGCGCTTGGCGAACCGATTAAAGTAAAAGAGGAACCAGCTAAGGCGGGCGAACAAAAAAGAAGTTGCTTAAGCAGACAGCGCGCTAAAGATGTTTTAGATTGGGAGCCGATTATCGACTTAGAAGAGGGAATTAAAAGAACTATTAATTGGGCTAAGGAAAATTTGTAAGATTATAGATGAATATAAAATTATGAAAAAAATAATTGTTGCTAATTGGAAAATGCAGATTAATCCTGAGCAGGGATTAATGTTGGCTAAAGACTATAAGCGCATTTTGAAAAATATTAAAAATGAAATTGTAGTTTGTCCTGATTTTTTAGCAATTTCAAACGTAGCTAAAATTTTTACTAAGACAAAAATTGCTTTAGGGGCTCAGAACTGCGCCCCAGCTAGTCGTGGCGCTTTGACGGGAGAAGTTTCGGCAGCCGATTTAGCTAGTCTAGGAGCACGTTATGTTATTTTAGGTCATAGTGAAAGAAGACTAGTGTTAGCCGAGAGTAACGACTTGATTCGTTTGAAAATTGAAGCCGCCTTGAAGGAAAAAGTAACGCCGATAATCTGTGTGGGTGAAAGTTTGCCGGACAAAGAAGCGGGCAGAGCTAAAGAAGTTTTATCAGCTCAACTTAAATCCGCGATTAAAGGCTTAAATTTAAAGAAGGCAAATGACATCATTATTGCTTATGAGCCAATTTGGGCGATTGGCACGGGTGAACCGATAATTCCAGTTGAAGCAGAAAACATTCATCGTTTCTTAAAAGCGCAGGCCGCTAAGATTATTGGACAGATTCCGCGCGTTATTTACGGCGGTAGTGTTAATGCTGATAATTCTGCTATCTTTTTAAAGCAAGATAATGTTGACGGTTTACTGGTTGGCGGAGCTAGTTTAGACGCTAAGAAGTTTATTCGTATTTGTAGTTAAACATAAAACCATGCTTACTATTATCTCGATAATTCTTGTCACCGCAGCTATTTTAGTGGTAGTTGCTATTATTATTAAAAAATTCCCCGCTTTAGCAATCCTTGATGTTAATAATATGACGAGTGAAAAAGAGGCTAAGTTTAAATCGACAATCATGAAAGCAAGAGTTGATCGTGACTTGGCTAAATTGAGCGGCCTGTTTGGGCGGGTTTTTATAAAGATTGGTGGTTGGCTTTCTAAGACTTTGCAATCTTCTCAAGATAATTTAAAGAAGTTGAAAATGAATTATAAGGCTAGTGAAAAATTGCCGATTACTGAAAAAGAAAAACGAATTAAAGATTTGTTGCGAAGTGCTGAAGATTTGGTAAAGTCTGAAGATTTTGATGAGGCAGAAGATAAATTACTGGAGGCGATTAGTCTTGATCAAAAAAATGTTTGGGCTTTTTTTGAGCTCGGTGGAGTCTATGAAGAATTAAAAAAGTATCCGGAAGCGCGCCAGACTTATGAATATGCCCTAAGGCTTTCTAAGCAACATGCCCGCTCAGGCGATGATGAAGTCGGTCTTAATCCTCAAGAAATATATTTTGCCTTGGCTTGGCTTGAGAAGGATGCGGGTAATTTAGCAGCGGCTTATGATAATGTTCAGGAGGCTTTAGAGTTTGAACCAAGTAGTCCGCGTTATCTTGATTTAATTTTAGATTTAAGTATAATAAGGAAAGATAAGGCGTCGGCACTGAAGTATTTCGAACGTTTAGCCGAGTCTAATCCAGAAAATAATAAGCTAGCCGAAATTAGAGAAGAGATTATGACTTTAGAGGAGCCTTCTAATAATCAGTAATAATTTTTCGACTTTCACTTGCTTCATGTTGCCGTTGTAGCTCAGCTGGTAGAGCATCTCCATGGTAAGGAGAAGGTCACCGGTTCAATCCCGGTCAACGGCTCCCTGTAAAAAATCGACCCCCTGTATTGGGAGTCGATTTTTTATTTATACAATTTTATTATTTTTCTTTTCTACCGAAACTAAACATTTTACTGAAGAATCCTTTTTTCTTTTTAGGTGTTTCTGGGGCGACAG
>CAYGOK010000012.1:0-3116 GCA_964351585.1 uncultured Gammaproteobacteria bacterium
GTTGACAAAATATACTAAATGTGATATTATGTTTTGATAGTTAAAAGTATATTATTGAACCTTAAAAACAAAATAAAAATGAAAAAAGTAAAAAACAGAAACGAAGCATGTTCTGAATGTGGAAAAAAAGTAAAGAAATGCGCCTGTGTTAGCAAAAAAGGGTACAAAAAAACTTTTTTTATAACATTTATTAGTTTAGTCTTGGTAGTATCGTTTTTTTACCTTTTTGCAAAAGAAGGGGGCAAGACGGATAACGAAAAACAACAAAATGTTTTAACAAAAAAAGAAAGTGGGAAGCATTATGAAAATCCAGAAGAGGCTTATCAGTCTTTAATTAATTTCATTTCAGACAGAAAAAACGGCACCTACATGGTTTTGCTTCTGAAAGATAGAAGTAAATTAAATTTCTCGATAGCCATAAATCACGGAACACATTTGGACCCCGCCAATAACCGCACAGCAAACCAGCTGAAAAAAATATCTTGGTGGTTTAATCAGATTAAAGGAGACAAACTTTTTTTAGTTGAACAGGCTGGTAACGCTAACGAACGGGAGTATGGTTTTGAAGAGATTAGCGCACCGACTTATTATGAAAAAATATTAATGTCAAACTTCTTGGCTGGAGTGGAAAACTGTAAAATAAGAGAGTGTGATATAAGAAAAAATTTATTTCATGAGTTTGACGGAAAGTTTTATAGTATGGTCGATTACGCAAAAATAGCCGAAAAAGCCAATTATAATATTATTAATATTGTTTTTGATTTAGAACCAGAAGACCTGTCTACTCCTATTGGTCAAATACTTCCCAAAATAATGTCTCCAGATTATAACCTCGGGTTTAAAGAGGGTTTGATTACAAAAGAAGATCTCTACGAATCTTTATTATTTGAGCAGTCTTCGGTTTTGTTTGAGGAAGAGTGTGTTAAATATATGGATGAGAACAGAAGCGTTTTCTCAATAACAGGAGCAATGCATGCCCCTTATATTTGTGAAAATATTTTATTTGTAGCTAGTAGCCCCGAAGAATTAAGCTCTATAATTCAAGTAACGAATCGACACCTTATTATGAGGAACTTGTTAAACAAGAATGCTTATAATGACCCGACTTGCGTTGAATATAAAAAAATATGTAGCTATTTAAATGCTCTTTTTGGGGCGAAGGTTCCTATACATTATAAGTACGCGTATTAAAAAGTATTAAAACAAAAAGTGTTAATAGTAGACCTGCAAAAATATTGCGGGTCTTTTTTTTATCAATTAACCAAAAAATCATAAATAATGAAAAAATCAGTTACCTTAATCGCAGTGGTTTTATTTGTGTTTTTAAACTCATGTATCAAGAATTCTGACTGGGAGGAAGTTATAATTCCAGCCAATCAAGAATTAACATTCCTTGAGTCGGAAGAATTTGACTACGTGCAGCCTATTGCTTTTCTCATTAATGAACGCGATACCTTGTTTGTAAACAATTCAAACCTGTTTTATCGCATCTGTTATATTCGGGCCGCTTTTCCCGAGAACAGTATTCGAATTAGTTATGTAAAGACAACAAAGAATGAGAAAAACAGCCTTAGCCCTAGATTTGTATATTTACACGAAAAAAAGATTAATTAAAAAACCAAAAGTAATGTATCTGAATTTCCAAAGTGTTAAAAATCCGGCCCTAGGCAGCTTCAATGTTGGTCATGAGTATTTTGATGACAGAAAAGCCGGTGAAGCATTTTTGCTTTCGTTAAGTTGTGGTGATCCGTTTTTGGCAGAAAACTGTAAGTTAATAATTAAATCAGCCACCCGCGTTGAGTCCAGCAATGGATACATGAACTTCACAGCTCAAGCTGATTATTATGACGGTACTAGCGATCAAGTTAATGGATTAGTGAGTTTTTATGTTTAAGAAACTAGTGTGTAACCCGGCCCGCGATAACATCAAGGGTCTTTTTTTATGCTATAATATTTATGAATAAATTAATTATGGAAAAGAAGGATTACAAGATTGCTTATTTTAGCATGGAAATAGCCCTAGACGATGGATTAAAAACCTACTCTGGCGGTTTAGGAATTTTAGCTGGAGACATTTTACGCTCCGCTTCTGATATTAGCTTGCCTATGGTTGGCGTAACCCTACTTAGCAAGGAAGGATACTTTGATCAAGAAATAAATGCCAAAGGGGAACAGTTAGAATTTTCGGCGCGACAGTATGATTTTTCTAAACTACAAAAAACAAACGCACGCACGATTGTGATGATTGGAAAAGATAAAGTTAAGGTTGAGGCTTGGCAATACTCAATTACTAGTGGCAACATAGAAATACCAATTTTTCTTCTCGATACAGACATTCCCAAAAACCCAGAGAAATATCGACGTTTAACCAACCAGCTTTATGGCGGCGATAAAGAGTTAAGATTATTACAAGAAACAATTTTAGGGCGCGGTGGTTATGAAATATTAAAAGAGTTAGGATTTAAAACCAATACCTATCATATCAACGAAGGTCACGGTAGCTTTGTTACGGTTGCTCGATTTTTAGATTCAAAAGCAAAAAATCTAGAAGATAAAATTGATGATGTAAGAAATAGCTGTGTCTTTACTACCCACACGCCAATCAAGATGGCACATGATATTTTTAAATTAGAAAAAGTTTTAGAAGTACAAGAAGACTTTCCTCATCACTTACCAAAACTAGTTGATGGCGGTCGAGTTAATATGACAAAACTAGGTTTATATTTTAGTAAGTATATTAATGGTGTCGCACTCAGTCATAAGGAGTTATCTAAAACAATGTTTCCAGGTTATCCAATCCACTGCGTGACTAACGGAGTTCATTCGCAGACCTGGACTTCGCCGGAACTACAGAAAGTGTATGATAAACACTTACCTAACTGGCGCAGCTCTAGTTTGTCGTTACGTAACGCTTTCTCTTTGTCGCTAGATGATATTTGGCAAGCTCACCAGGGCACTAAAAAAAGATTAATTAATTTAGTAAAAGAAAAAACGGGACAGGATTTTAAAGAAAATGTTTTTACGATTGGATTTGCGCGTCGCTTTACCGCCTATAAAAGACCGCTCTTGTTGTTGAGAGATGTAGAGAGATTAATTGCTATTCAGAAAAAAGTAGG
>CAYGOK010000012.1:3216-25551 GCA_964351585.1 uncultured Gammaproteobacteria bacterium
CGCTCTTGTTGTTGAGAGATGTAGAGAGATTAATTGCTATTCAGAAAAAAGTAGGCGACATCCAAATTGTTTATGCTGGAAAGGCTCATCCGGCGGATGAAAATGGAAAAAAACTAATAATGGAAGTTAATAAAATTAGTCGTAAGTATGAAGGAAAAATTAAACTAGCTTTTATTCCGGGTTATGAAATGGAATTAGCAAAAACAATTATTGCAGGCTCTGATCTTTGGGTTAATACGCCCCTGCCACCAAATGAAGCTTCTGGTACTAGCGGCATGAAAGCCGCCCATAACGGCGTTCCACAACTAAGCTCCTTTGATGGTTGGTGGAAAGAGGGGTACATTAAGGGTAAAACTGGCTGGACTATCCGAGGCGAAAAGTATCCACGATTATCCACTCAGAATTCTAAAGATGCAGCTAGTTTGTATGATTTACTGGAAAAAGAAATTATTCCTGTTTATTATCAAGAACCAATGACGTGGAAAAAAATCATGAGATTTTCTATTGGCGTAAACGCATCCTTTTTTAATACCGAAAGAGTTTTACGTGAATACGCTCAGAATGCTTATTTAAAATAAGTTGTTATTTTATTTATATTAAATCTTACAACACTATGCCAGTTAAAAAAACAAAAAAAACGGACAAAAAAGACGACAAAAAAAGTCAAACTAAAGAACAATTTAAAGTTACTAGTGAAGAAATTTTAAAGAAAGTAAAGCACCTAATTAAAGAGGGAAACGTTCGCCGCATTATCATTAAAAATGAACGCGGTCGCGTTATGGTTGAAATCCCAGTAACCTTTGCTTTAGTTGGTGCCGTCTTTGCTCCAATGCTAGCTGCTGTTGGTGCTTTAGCCGCTTTGCTTAATAAGGCAACGATTGAAGTAGAGAGAAAGTAAACACAATATTTAAGATTTTAAAAAAGACCGAGAACTTGAATTACTCTCGGTCTTTTTGTTATCAAATTTTAAGAGTTGATTATTTCCAAAATTTCTTCAGTTTTATTTTTCATTAATTCTTCCGTAACCGCTTCTAGGTTTAGCCTAACCTTTTCTTCAGTGTTTGAACCACGGACATTAAACCAGTAATCAGGATAAGTTATGCTAACGCCATCAAGCCAACTAATACTTGCATCGCTGTAGGCGGCAGCAATTTTCTTAAACACCAACTCCTTATCGGCTACTTCACGATTTATTTCTCCCGATAAAAAATATTTATTGTATTGTTGTAGATATTCTGAAGTGGTTTTTCCTGATTGAGAAAACTCGGTTAAGAGTTTTAAAATCATGATGCTTGGATATTCAAAACAACCCATCTCACCATTCAAATAAAAGTGACCAGATGATTCACCGGCAAAATAAATATTTTCAGCAATCATTTGTTCTTTAATTAAAGAGTGTCCGACGCGAGTCAAAATTGCCTCTCCGCCATTTTCAGAAATTAAATCAGCCGTTATTTTCCCCGGTCTAACATCATAGCCAATTTTTGCTCCGGGTTTTTCTTGTAGAAATAATTTTGCTAGTAGGCCACGGATAATTGATGGATTCATTACCTTTCCTTGATTATCAACAAAAAATATTCTATCACCATCACCGTCAGTCGCAATTCCTAAATCCGCCCCTTGGGTAATAACGGCAGACTGTAGTTGTTCTAAATTCTCTTCTTTTAAGGGGTCCGCTTCATGTGCCGGAAAAGAGCCATCGAGGTCAAAATTAAGAGGCACCAAGGAGCAGTGAGGGAGCTGAGAAAAAAGACGTTTTAAATATAGTGCACCCATGCTGTTAGCAGCATCGGCGACGACTTTTAATTTCCCTATTTTATTAACATCGGTTTTGGATAAAGAAAAATTAATCTCCTCATTCAAAACATCATGTAAACTCATTAGTTCTCCTGGGACATCTGCCTCTATTAATTTTTCATTAATAACTAAGTCTCTTAAACGCTCAATGCCGCTGTCGCCACTAATTGGCGCCCCTTTTTTTCTAACCAATTTAAAACCGTTCCACTCTTTGGGGTTGTGAGAAGCGGATACGATGATGCCGCCGTGATAATTATATTTACCAACCGCAAAATAAAAAGTTGGTGTTGAAACTGTTCCCAGGTCGACAACATTTACACCACCAGCCAACAAGCCCCTGATAAGCTCAGTCTTTAGATCGGGTGAAGATAGTCGCATGTCACAGCCAACAGCAATGGTAATTTTTTCATCAGTTGCATTGTCACCATCTTCTTTTCTTAGACGAACAAAGGCTAGTCCTAATAGATAAGCCAAACTATTATCAAAGTCTTGTCCGTAAATTCCGCGGATGTCGTAAGCTTTAAATATTTTTGGATTGATTGCTAACATATAACATGATGCCACCCAAACCAAACCAGATAGCCGCTAAACTAATCAGCCAACCGAAATAAGGTAGGGAGAATAAAAGAGTAAGAATAATAGAGCCTAAAACCAAGGGCCAAAATAAAGAGACGAGATTTTTTTTAAATACCGATTTTAATATCAAGTCACCTAGCACCAAAGAGGTGGTCGCGGTAGCTAGTAAAACACCAGCTAGGCCAACAAGTAAAATAATTATAGCCAAAGGAAATCCAATAATAGTCATGGCTAGAATTAAAAACAGAAGAGGTAGTGCGAGCGTAATAATTGCGCCAGTTAATACCGATTTTCCTGGCTTAGAACTAATAAGTCTCATGATGGCAGCAGAATTCTTTGGTAAAATGAATACTAAAACTAGACCAATAATAATTGTTGAAAGGAAGGCAAACAATCTACCCCAAGCCCAATTTGGCCAATTTTTTTCATTTTTCTTAATTTCCGTGTGGCGATAATTGGTTTGCCCAGAAATAGTCGCCTGGGAATCAATATAGGCGCTCGTGTTGGCTGAATAATTTAAATCACCATTAATAGTTGTTCCTTTAGAGATATTTAAAGCTGTATTTTGGTTATCATTATAAATTTGTATTCTAGCGTCTTTACCAATCTTGCCATCAAGTGTAGCGTTTTGAGCATAAACATCTAAAAAGCCATTAATATTTCCTTTTACAATAATATTATAGCCACCCAAGATTGCATCCCAGCCAATACGAGCATCACTGCTAACCATGACATTAGAGCCAAAGGCATTGAGATTTCTAGTGACTACACTATTTATTTCAACATTGTTACCAACCACTCTAATATTTCCCCCAACCTCTCCCTTAATATCAATATTTTGAGCAATAGCGATAATATCACCTTCAACCCGACCGTTAACGGTTAGCGACTGACTAGCGGTTATTAAGTCGCCACTAATTGTGCCATCAATTAAGACGTTTTCTCCAGCGGCAATCAAATTGCCAGTAATAACTTCGTCAGTAGTTACTAAAACCAAACCATTTTTATCAGCGGCCGCCTTCAATCCTATTAAAGGAATTAAGACAAGGGCCAAGATAAGCAAAATTTTCCAACTGTTTTTTTTCATATTTTGTATTGTTAAATTTGCAAAAATATAGTATTCTTATTAAGATTATGCCTTAATTATACTCCAAAAAGATGGTCGAAGCAATTAAAGAGCTGATATTAGAAAATATTGACGAGATAACTGATAGACGCAAACTTGAAGAAGTTAAGCGGGTTTTTTCTAAGCGCTATAAAATTTCTTCAATTTTAAATTCTGATATTTTAAAAGCCTATCGCCAGTTATTGGTCGCTGAGTTAATTGAAAGACAGGAAATTTTTGAATCAATTTTACGCAAGCGTTCAGTTCGTACTATTTCGGGAATTGCCCCGGTAGCAGTTTTAACTAAATCATATCCTTGTCCAGGAACTTGTGCTTATTGTCCACGCCAAGAAGATGTGCCAGTTAGCTACTTATCAAATGAACCGGCGGTAATGAGGGCAATTCGCTGCGGTTACGATCCGTATAAACAAACGATGTTGCGCTTAGCAGCTTTAGAAAACAATGGTCATCAGCCAGAAAAGATAGAGCTTATTGTTATTGGTGGCACCTGGAGTTATTTACCTCGCAAATATCGCTACTGGTTTATTTTAAATTGTTTTAAAGCGGCCAATGATTATAGTCAATTCCGTAAAACCATACTTTCACTTGGTGATGGCGAAGAAGCATTCAAGGCAAAAATAAAATCTTTTTATTCGCAGTCTCTTTCACAAAAAAAGATTGAAGAATATTTACAACTAGAGCAAGACAAAAATGAATCAGCCAAGTATAAGTTAATTGGAATTACCCTAGAAACAAGACCAGACTATATTGATAAAGAAGAAATTGCTTCGATGCGAGAACTGGGTTGTACGCGCGTGGAGCTAGGAGTACAAGCGGTTGATGATAAGATTTTGGCTTTAAATAAGCGCGGTCACGGTGTTAAGGAGGTAGCTGACGCTACCACGCTCCTAAAGCAGCATGGTCTTAAAGTTACTTATCATATTATGCCTGCCTTACCAGGCTCTACTCCACGAAAAGACCTTAGCATGTTTAAAATGTTATTTAACGACGAACGTTTTCAGCCAGATCAAATAAAATTTTATCCAACCGTGGTTACCGAAGGAAGTCTATTACGTCGCTGGTATGCTCAAGGAAAATATAAACCATACTCCGATAAAGTGTTACAAGGCTTAATTATTAAATGTAAGGCACTTGTGCCAAAATATGTTCGTATTATTCGCTTAATTAGAGATATACCGGGCGAATCAATTATTGCTGGTAATCGCATTACTAATTTACGCCAAGTTATGAGTCAACAAGGCGTAGCTTGTAATTGTATTCGTTGTCGCGAGGCAAAAGATGGACGTGTTGCGGAATTTAGAATTAATGAGCAAACTTACGACGCTTCTTTTGGTAAAGAATATTTTTTAAGTGCTGACAACTTGGACGGAAAAACGTTATATGGGTTTTGTAGATTGAGATTAGACTCTGCCAGTCCTATTGCTGACGCTATTGTGCGCGAGCTTCATGTTTATGGCGAACTAGCACCAGTTGGCGGAGAGGGAAAAGTTCAACATCGTGGACTAGGTAAACAATTATTAAAAGAAGCCGAGCTTATTGCCAGCACACAGGGTGCAGAAAAAATTGCGGTTATTTCTGGCGTTGGTGCTCGTGGATATTATCGTAAATTAGGCTATCGAAAAGTTAATGGGTATATGGTTAAAAAACTTCTAAAGGCTTAATAATCTTAATTTTTTATAGTGATTTTAGGCTTTGACAAAAGCCAGCCCCTGGAATAAGATTATAGTATACTATTAGCTAAAAATATGAATTATTCTCATCTTGCAAGCCAAGACCCTGAAGCCTTAGCCATTATTAAGGAAGAGGCAAAGCGTCAAAACGAAGAGTTGGAACTTATTGCTTCTGAAAATTATGTTTCGCCAGCCGTTTTAGAAACGATGGCTAGTGTTTTGACTAACAAATACAGCGAAGGTTATCCTGGTAAGAGGTATTATGGCGGCAATCAAGTGATTGATAAGATTGAGTCTTTGGCGATAGAGCGGGCCAAGAAGCTGTTTTCTGCTGAGCATGTTAACGTGCAGCCACTTTCTGGTTCACCAGCTAACGCCGCGGTTTATATGGCCTTCTTGCAACCAGGAGACAAGGTTTTGGGCTTAAAACTTGATCATGGTGGTCATTTATCACACGGCCATAAAGTTAATTTCTCTGGAAGGCTATATAATTTTGTTCAATACGGGGTTGATAGTGATACAGGAGTAATTAATATGGATGAAGTTAGAGAAATCGCTCTAAGAGAAAGACCAAAAATGATTGTCGCTGGCTTTAGTGCTTATTCTCGAGAAATTGATTGGCAGAAGTTTAAAGATATTGCTGATGAGATTGGCGCTTATACATTTGCTGACATTGCTCACATCGCTGGGCTCATTGCTGGTAAACAATTAGTCAACCCAGTTCCAGTTTTTGATGTGGTCTCCACTACAACACATAAAACCTTGCGCGGCCCAAGAGGGGCGATTATTATGTGTAAAGAAAAATTTGCTAAACAGATTGACAGTGCGGTTTTTCCAGGCATGCAAGGTGGTCCGCATGAACATATTATTGCTTCTATCGCCGTATCTTTTCAGGAAGCCTTGCAGCCAGAATTTAAAACCTATGCCGCTCAGGTTATTAAGAACGCCAAAGCGATGGCGACAGAATTTTTAGACCTAGGTTATAAAGTTGTGTCAGGCGGAACGGATAATCATTTATTAGTTTTAGATTTATCTAGTAAAAATTTGGCCGGAAAAGAAGCGGAGAAAATTTTAGAAAAAATTGGTATTTCAGTTTCACGTTCAACTATTCCTAACGACCCTAATCCGCCAATGAATCCCTCCGGTGTTAGAATTGGCACCCCAGCCATTACCACTCGCGGTTTAAAAGAAGAAGAGATAAGGTTAGTGGTGGGCTATATTGACGAAGCCTTAAAGAACAAAGACGACGAACAAAAATTAAAGAATATTAAAAAAGAAATTGAAGGAATTTGTAAGCGCTTTCCTATTCCTACCAAGTAATCTGCTATGTCTAAAATTATTGATGGTCGCGCTATTGCCGAGCGGACTAAAGATAAAATTGCTCGAGAAATATACAGCTTTAACGGTCTAAGACCTAATCTGGCCATTATTTTAATTGGCGAAAGAGAAGATTCTAAGTTATATGTTTCCCTAAAAGAAAGAGAAAGTAAAAAGGTTGGTATCGATACTCATCTCTATACCTTTGACGGCTCTGCTTCCGAAGAAACTATTTTAGAAGCGATTGATTTTTTAAATAAGGATGAGCTTGTCGATGGTATTTTAGTTCAATTGCCTCTACCAGAAGGAATGAATACCGATAAAATAATTTCGGCCATTAATCCAAATAAAGATGTCGATGGTTTTCACCCCAAGCACCCTAATTATGTAGTTTCTCCAGTATTTGCCGCGGTGATTGCCTGCCTAGAAGAAATAAAATTAGTTGGTGCCAACAAAAAGGCCTGTCTCTTATACCACTCTGATGTTTTTGGTAGAGGACTAGAAGAAATAATTACTAGTCGTGGGTTTACGATTGTTAAGTCAGAAAATATTAAAGAAGCAGATTTAATTGTTACTGCTCTTGGAAATCCTCTTAGTATTAAAAAAGAAATGGTTAAGCAGGGCTCAGTAATTATTGATATTGGTATTTCTAAAATAGGCGGACATATTCATGGCGATGCTGACTTTGTTGATTTGCAAGACACGGTGTCGTTTATCACCCCAGTTCCTGGTGGCATTGGACCAATGACGATAGCGTTTTTATTTAAAAACGTCTTAGAAATATTCAGGCGACGCCACGCTTTAGAAATTAAATAAATTCTACCAGCCGGCACTTGGCCGGCTGTTTATTCTCTATTGTTTTCATGACTGCTAAAAAACAACAACTATTAGAGCTTTTAAAAATACACTTTGGCTATGATTCTTTTCGACCTGGTCAAGAGAAAGCCATTGATAGTATTTTGCACGGACGCGATACCATGGTTGTTTTGCCGACCGGCGGTGGCAAGTCGATGATTTTTCAATTACCCGCTCTTGTTTTAGATGGTGCTACAATTGTTGTTTCTCCTTTGATTGCGCTTATGAAGGATCAAGTTGATTCTTTAGAGTCTATTGGCATTCCTTCTACATTTATTAATTCTTCTATTTCACCTGACGAGGCGGATCGCCGCTTAAGTCAGGTTAAAAATGGTTTTTACAAAATAATTTACTTAGCACCTGAGCGTTTTTATAATCAAAATTTTTTAGCAGGTCTTAAGGGTATTAAAATTTCTTTATTTGCAGTTGATGAGGCGCACTGTGTTAGTCAGTGGGGACACGATTTTCGCCCCAGCTACTTACGTCTAAAAGAGGCGGCTAAATTAGTAGGACGTCCACCAATCGTAGCTTTAACCGCGACCGCTACACCAGAAGTTAAGGAAGATATTATGAAACAGCTCGGCTTAAATGACCCCGAGTTAGTGGTTACCGGTTTTGCGCGCCCTAATTTACAGCTAGCCGTTATCCCGTCAACTACCGGTCAAAAGCTAGAACACATTTTAAATTTTCTAGTGACCAATCCTGAAATTGGTTCTGGTATTATTTATACCGGAACAAGGTCTAAGGCTGATGAGCTAGTTGAACTTATAACAGATAATGATATTAAGGCTGTCGGGTATCATGCTGGGATGGATGCTGGTAGTCGCGATTGGGTTCAGGAGAGGTTTATGCGCGGCGAAGCACAAGTTGTTGTGGCTACCAATGCTTTTGGCTTAGGAATAAATAAAAAAGATATTCGCTTTGTTATTCATCACGACTTACCTGGCACAGTTGAAGCTTATTATCAAGAGGCAGGAAGAGCTGGGCGTGACGGCTTGCCGAGTTTTTGTTTATTATTTTATCACCAACAAGACCGTTATCTGCGCGAGTTTTTTATTAAGGGTGACAATCCAGAGCCACGGATGATAGTTGAAATTTATGATTTTTTATTACGTCGTTTCGAATTAGAAATTGACCCAGAAAGTTCGATTTTAGTTACTTATTCAGAGATATCTCAAAATTTATCAGAATCTGTTCCTGAGATGGCGATTGGCACAGCCTTAAAAATACTAGAAAAACAAGGTTACATTTCTCGTCCTAACGAAAAGAGTTCTAGCTCATTTTTAAAAGCAATTAAACCGCTAGAAGAGATTACTAACTCTATAAGCAAAAGGTCCAAGTCACAGCTTGATGTTTGGAGTAAATTAGCTCCGCGCTATGCGCAAGAATTAGAAAGCGGTTGGGATTTTTCCGCCGAAGAAGTCGCTATAGTTCTAAAAATAAAAAAGGATTCTTTAATTCGGGCAGTTAAGAAGTTGGCTGAAAAAGATATGTTGGAGTATAAGCCGCCTTTTCGTGGAACGGAAATCAGGATTTTGCGCGTGGTTGAACCAGAAGATTTAGAGTTAGATTTTAAAGCGCTTAAAGAGAAATCTTCGCGCGCTTACGAGAAGCTTGATGAAATGGAGGGTTACGTTTATCATGCTGGTTGTCGCCAAAAATATATTCTTAATTATTTCGGTGATCATAGCGCGAAATCTTGTGGAACCTGTGATAGCTGCTCTCGACTTAAAAAAGTTTCTAGCGCCCCTAAGCGTGAATATTTAATAAGTGAATGAAAAAAGAAGTGGTGAAAAAATTATTAGACCTGTCCGCTGACAGCTACGAAAAAATCGCAGCTGATTTTGACGCAAGTCGCAAAAAGGAAATTTGGCCAGAGATGAGAAAGTTTTCTGAAGAAGTATACGACAATGATTTAGTCTGGGACGCTGGTTGTGGTAATGGTCGCCTACTCGAAGCTTTGATAAATAAAAAAATAAATTATGTTGGGACAGATAAAAGCGCCGCTTTAATCGCGCTCGCTAAAAAAAATTATCCTAATTATAGTTTTTCTGTTCTAGATTTGTTAGATAAGACTAAAGTTGAATTATTTTTGAGTGGTCGCAAGTTCCAGCATATTTTTTGTTTAGCCGTTTTGCAACACGTTCCAAGTAAAGAACTTAGAAGAGAAGCGCTTATTAATTTAGCGCGCGGCCTGGCTCCAGAAGGACAATTAGTTATTAGTAATTGGAATTTGCTAGCTAGCAAAAAACGTAAATTAGTTTTAGTGGCTGCTATAAAAAAGATTTTTGGTTTAAGTAAGTTGGATTTTGGAGATATTATTTTTCCCTGGAAAGACAGTCAAGGAGAAATTAAGAGTGAACGCTATTATCACACTTTTACTAAAAAAGAGCTAGAAAATTTAGCTAAGCTCGCAGGGCTCAAAATCAAAAAAAGCTATCAAGATAAATATAATTTTTGGCTATTATTAAGTAAATAATATTGGATTATTTAATTGTTTAGTTTCTTAAACCCGGTCAAACGCCGGGTTTTATTGACACCCCCTGGGGGTGTATGATAAAATAGAAATATGAAAACAACTGAACAGAGAATCAATAATATTATTGGACAGTTAGAGGGTGTAAAAAAAGTCTTATCTGGCGAGAAAAAGAAAGACTGTGTTGCCTTAATTGTTCAGCTAAAAGCGATAAAATCTGCGATGTCGTCTCTTATGGAGAAAATCATCGCCGATGAGTTTAATTATTGCCTCTTAGAGGATAAAGCCTCGAGTCAGGAAAAGATGGAAAAAATATTTAAAGAATTAATTAATAAGTAAAGTAATAATCATTAAAATTATGTCAAAAGCAATGGAAGTAAACAAAGATAATTTTTCAAGCGAAGTGTTATCAAGTGATTTGCCGGTATTAGTAGACTTCTGGGCTCCTTGGTGTATGCCTTGTCAGATGATGGCACCAATTCTCGATGAGTTAGCGGCTGACTTAGACGGTAAAGTAAAAATTACTAAGGTTAATACCGAAGTTGGCTCTAATCAAGATTTAGCAATTCAATATCAAATCCAAAGCATCCCTAATATGAAATTATTTAAGGGAGGTCAGGTTATTGGTGAATTCATTGGTCTTCGTAACAAAGAAACCTTGAAAGGCGAAATTGAAGCTTTAATCTAACTAATAACCAATGCTCTATGAGTATTTTTGCTGATAATCTGAAAAGGTTGGAGGAGGTTCGAGCATTAATCGGTGTCAGTGAACAAGAAATGCTTGCGCTCTCTAGCCCAGCTGAAGTCCGTTATCAAGATTTAGAGTTAAATAATAAAAAATATCCTGCCTGGCGTATCGTGTATAGTCGCGATCTTGGCCCAGGAAAAGGTGGAATTAGATTTCATCCTGCTGTTAGTGAGGACGAGGTTAAATCTCTGGCTTTTTGGATGGCTCTAAAAAATTCTTTAGCCGACATTCCTTATGGCGGAGCTAAGGGTGGAGTAATTATTGATCCTAAGTCTCTTGATAAGAAAGAGTTAGAAAGCATTAGTCGTTCTTATGTCCGCGCCTTCTTCGATTATTTAGGACAAGACAAAGACATTCCCGCTCCTGACGTTTATACTAATAGTCAGGTCATGGCTTGGATGTTAGATGAGTTTGAAAAGATAAGTGGCCGACACGAACCAGGCATGATTACTGGTAAGCCGCTAGAGCTTGGAGGCCTAGCTTTAAGAAGCGACGCTACTGCTCAAGGTGGTTATATTATAATCAAAGAAATGGTGGCTGCTCTTGCTCCAGGCAAAAAAGATTTAACTGTAGCAGTCCAAGGATTTGGTAATGCCGGTGCTTTTATCACTGAAAAATTAGCAAGCGATGGTTTTAAAATAGTTGCTGTTTCTGATAGCAGTAGTGGTTTAAGAAATTATAACGGTTTAGACGTTGCCGCTGTTTCTAGATATAAAAACGAAACCGGTAAAGTTGCTGACAAAGAACAAGGTGAAGTTATTACTAATTCTGATCTCTTAGAAAGTGAAGTCGATATTTTAGTCTTAGCTGCCCTAGAAAATCAAATTACTACGGATAACGCTTCTAGAGTAAAGGCTAAAATGATAGTCGAGCTAGCTAATGGTCCAATTGATTTTGCTGCGGACAAGATTTTAACTGAGCGCGGGATTATAGTTATTCCAGATATTCTTGCAAATTCCGGTGGCGTGATTGTTAGCTACTTTGAATGGGCGCAAAATAAAACCGGACAGATATTGGATGAAGATTATTTACGCAGCCTTCTTGAGAAGAAAATGAAGATTAATTGGAAGCGAGTTTATAATAAGCGTTCGGAATTTACTAAAGCGATTACTTATAGAGAAGCAGCTTACGCCCTGGCAATTGAAAAAATTATAAGCGCCGCTAAGCAAAGAGGAAGGATTTAATTTCCTTTAACTATCAAAGCAAAAATTTAAACAAACAAAAAACCCGCCAATCGGCGGGTTTTTTTATGTCTACCAACTAAGAGTTAGTTGCAAGAAGCGGCAGCAGCATTGGCAGTAGTGCCAGTACCGAAGCCAGGAGCTGGGGTATCAGACGACATTTGAGTATTACATTCTGCTGGAGCACTATTGAAAGCTCCACAGATAGCAGTCATCAAACTAGCAGCATCGCGTCCGGATTGAATTTGTTCACCATTGATAACCAAGGTTGGAGAACCTTGTACACCATATTTAGTATTGTCGGCCTTGTGAACAGCAAATCCAGGGAAGGTGCCACTGTAGTCTACTTTATTATTAAAGTTTTCTGTGACCTTGAATTGAGCATCAGCTGCTTTAACACAAGCATCTAGCTTGCCCTTATCAACACCAGCAGTTGTTAAACAAGAATCAGATTTACCATCGATTAAGAAACAATCAAGGTATGGAAATAATTTAGCCTCTTGTTCCTTGTCGATACAATATTGAACTAATTGTTCCTTAAGTTCAACTTCGCCGTGCATCGCGTAGTCAACGAATTTCAATTGAAAATCAATTTTACTTCCTAGAGCCTTAGCAACTGGCAAAATTCCCTTTTCGATTTGAGTGCCGTAAGGGCAGTGACTCATAACGAAAACCTCAACTACTGGTTTATCATTTTTTGGGGCCTGAGTAATTGGAGTTGGAGCTGCGCCGTTACCAGCAGCATCTCCTGTTTCTCCGTTTTGCATATCAGCCACTACGAAAGCCTGAGGGAAGAAAAGGTTTAAGCCCTTATCAATGTAAGAGTCAACTGTATTTTCTCCACCAATGTTAACTTTGATTTTATACAAACCAAGCTCTTCAGTAATCTCTTCGATAGTTGCCTTTGATCCTTGAGCCATCAAATAAGTATTGATGAACTCCTCAGTTTTAACCTTAGCTTCTTCCGGGGACAATTCTTTTCCTCCGGTAGCAGTCGGGCTCTTAAAAGTAGCATAGCCGATGATGGCTAAAATCACGACCAGGATTATCGGAAGGACAATCTTGGTGAAGACAGTCGACTGCAAGAGTTTTTTGACGGTTTTCTTCATAGCTTTAAAAAATTAGCTTATTATTTATTTTATAGCTGTTATTATACTAGAAACCAGGGGCAGGGTCAAATAATTAGGCGCGTGGTAAATTCTTTTCTAAATCTGACGCAAGAGGCAGAACAAAGTCCTTTTTTTCTCCGTCCAAACTATTAAATGATAAATGGTTTGCCATGAGAAATACGCGACCTAGGTTTATTTTTGTATTTTTAACTTTAGTTTTTTTAGTACAGTATAAATCATCGCCAGCCAAGGGGTGTCCATAGGCAAAGAGATGAACTCTGATTTGGTGGGTGCGGCCAGTTTTTATTTTTACCTCTAAGTAAGTGTAGTTAACAAATCGTTTCAGGACTTTAAAGGTAGTAATTGCCTCTCGTGATTTTGCTAGCCCAGCAATGGTTCCCTCGTCTCTAGTTTTTGGATTTTTTCTTTCGGTTAGCTTAACAGAGCTAGCTGGCATAGCGGCCATGCGATGACCATCCTTAGCGCGCTTGATTGGAAAATTAATTTCTCCGGCATCTTGTAGAATTTTTCCGTGAGCCAGGGCAAGATATTGTTTATTGATATCTCTTTTTTGAAATTGCTTTTTTAAACTCGAGAACGCTTCTTGGGTTTTAGCAATGACCATTAAGCCACTCACCTCTTTATCGAGGCGGTGAACTATGCCTGGCCTGATTGGGTCATCGCCAACCTTGATTATTTCTGGATAGTTTTCAATTAACAAGTCGGCCAAGGTTTCTTCGGTTATACCAGGAGCGCCATGAACTATAAGACCGGCTGGCTTATTAATTACCAGATAGTTCTCATCTTCAAATACGATTGGAGGAAAGTTTTTCTTCATAATGTTATTAATCAAATATTGCCCGACCCGTAGGTTTGGCTGCCGCTTGATTTTTTCGATAGAGCGCGCAGGTCTTTGAGTTTAATGCCTTTAAATACTAATAGCAAGAGTAGATATAAAACAGTTGCCAAAATAATAACTAATATTAAATGAAATATTGTTTTATCAGCTTGAATTGGCGAAAAGTAAATCGCCGCTCCCATGGCGAGACTGGCAAGTAATGATTTGCCTGTCGTTTTTAGGCTTGGTAAAAAGCTACTATATTTAAAAACACAGTACACCGAAAAAATAGCAATCAGTAGTTCGCTATAAATTGTTACAGCCGCTGCTCCAAAATATGAAAATCTAGGAACTAAAAAATAATAGGCAGCTAGTGAACTAAAACTGGTAAAAGCGTAGAAGCCAATTAATTTTTTTTGTTTGTCTAAGGCAATAACAGCATGAGAAAACATAGTTCCTAAAAAAATAGCTGCTACTGCAATAATTAATAAACCGAGCACTGGTCCAGATTCCTGGAAATCAGAGCCAGCCACCGCCACCATTACTGGTTTAGATAGCAGTTGGCCACCCACTATTAAGGGGATGGCAATTATAGCCATAAAATCAAAAGATTTTTGCATGACTTTTCCAAAATATTCTTTTCTGCCCTCCATCCAGGAAGTGGTTAAAATCGGCAGAATTAAACCAGCAAACATAAAGGGGAGAGTAGTTAGGACATCGACTACTTTATAGGCTGCGCCATATAAGCCAACTTCGGCTGAACTTTTAAACAAAGAAAGAAAGATAATATCGGCCCGCAAATAGATTAAATTTAAAACCACGGTAACAGCTAGTGGCCAAGAGCGTATTACTATCTCTCGCCATACAGCTTTTTCCCATCTAGGTTTTAGGGAGGTAAATTTTCTGGCTAGATAGTAATGTAAAATAAAACTTGCCGCCCCAGAAGCAACAGTAGCAATTAAAATTCCATTTAGTCCCCAGTTATATTTCCAGGCAGCCACGACTGCTAGCACAAGTACTATTCGGCTGAGAACTTCAGCCAAAGCCGCTCTGTCCATGCTGAGCTTTTTTTGAAGTAAACCAATGATAACTTGAATTAAAGCAGGAAAAATAAAATAAGGAGCAGCAATTAAAACGCCAAGCTTTACCGCCTGAGAATATGGCATTACCATTAAAACTAATGGCGCTAAGGCAATAAAGACTAAGACAGAGACTATACGGAAACCAAATAAGTTGCCTAAGATACGCGACTCTTCTTCACGATCTTTAATGGGACTAATCATCTGGACTGTTACCAAGGTTAATCCGAAGTCAGCTACTACTGCAAAGATTGTTAGGTAGGTGATAATGGTGGTGTAGTCACCAAAACCTTCTTGCCCGAGGTAACGTGTAATTAAGGCTAATGAAAAAAGACCTAGCGCGGTGGAAATAATTTTTCCAACCATTTGCACTAGGGTGTTATGGGCGATTTTTCGGGACAAGCTCATTTTCTTGTGGTTAAGCCAAAATTCGTTTATAATAGTAACATCTCTTGATAATTATATCATTATTATGAAAATAACTAAAAAGCACCTGATTGCTCTCTTTTTCTCGCTAGCTTATTGTTCCTCGATCATGTTTTCTCATTATGTTGCCATTCCGGTTCGAGCAGACGCCGCTCTAGTAGGAGAACAGGTTGGATTAGAAGAAGTTAAGCCATTGTTTGGTGGCGGCAGAGCTGAAGAGGATCCGCGCCTTCTAGTTGTAAGAATGATTTCTTTAGTCCTAACTTTTATTGGTACTATTTTTTTAGCTTTAGCAATTTATGCTGGCTTTAAATATATGACAGCCGGTGGAAACGAAGATCAGGTAAGCGATGCTTTAGCGTTGTTAAAAAATGCTATTATCGGATTTATTATTGTGGCCTCAGCTTGGGCAATTTCTCGCTTTAGTATCATCATGATTTATAAAGCATCCAGGAATGCTGGCACGGATTATAACCCCTACGGCATGTAGGTTTTGTTTTTGACAAAAAAATTATTATCTGCTACTATTGTCATTAGAAAGCTAGTTGTTTACCACAATTAGCTTTTCTCTTAAATAGCTAATTTTAAACTATGTCGGACATAAGCAATGCTATCAAGCAGCTCTGCGAAGAGAAAAACCTAGACTATAAGTCAGTTTTATCAGCGATTGAGCTCGCTTTGGCCGCCGCTTATCGTAAAGATTACGGCGAAAGAAATCAAAATATTCGTGTTAAATTCGATCCGAATCTAGGAACTTCGGAAATTTTTGACGTGAAAACAGTGGTTGACAATTTACCAGCCGAAGAAGAGGCAGAAATGTTACGCAACCTTTATAACCCTGATCCACAAGAGTTAAAGCGTGAAGAAATTCGTCAGGAATTTCGTCCAGAGACTGTTGTTTCTCATGATGAAGACGAAGAGGGTAAAAAGAAATTTAATCCTAAGACTGATATTCAATTAAAGGAGGCGATGATTCTAAAGCATGATGCGAAAGTGGGAGATGAAATTGTTACCGACTTACCAATCCCAGAAACCTATGGTCGCATGGCTGCTCAAACCGCTAAGCAAGTTATTATTCAAAAGCTCAGAGAAATGGAACGCGATATGATTTTTGGTGAGTTTAAGAGCAAGGAAAAAGAAGTAGTTTCCGGTATTGTTCAGCGCCGCGAAGGACGTTTTGTTTTTGTTGATTTAGGTAAAGCCATTGGCTTGCTACCAGCAGAAGAACAGATTTACACCGAGCGTTACAATATTAATGATCGCATTAAAGTATTTATTAAAGAAGTTCGCGAAGGTCATAAGGGTCCAGAAATTATTCTATCTCGCCGCAGCGAAGAAATTTTACGTAAAGTTTTCTATCTAGAAATTCCTGAAGTAGCTAATGGCACAGTAGAAATTAAGAGCGTAGCTCGTGAAGCTGGCTCAAGATCAAAGGTTGCTATTTTTACTGAATCAGAAAACGTTGACCCAGTTGGTTCTTGTGTTGGTCAACGCGGTTCTCGTATTCAGACTATTATCAGCGAGTTAGGTGGAGAAAAAATTGATATTATTGAATATCATGAAGACCCAGAGAAATTTATTGCTAGCGCCTTGGCGCCAGCTAAGGTTTCTGGTATTGAGCTCGACGAAGCTGAGCATAAAGCGACTGTTAAAGTTAGCTCTGATAAACTATCCTTAGCAATCGGTAAGAATGGTCAAAATGTTCGTTTGGCTGCTCGATTAACTGGTTGGAAGATTGATATTATTGAAGATGGTGTTGAGGGTGGTCAGAAGATTGTTGGCAGTGACGAAGAGGGAACTATTGATCAGCCAATTGATATTTCAGAAGATGATTCCGATGCTACCACGTCCGAGGTTAAAGCAGAAAATCAAGAATAATTTTTTATAAACATTAATAACCGTATGATGACGACATTATTCATTTTGGGAGGAGCAGTTGTGGCCATTGTTTATGGAGCAATTGTTATCGCTTCTATTCTTCGTTTACCAGCTGGTAACGATAAGATGAAAGAAATCGCGGCTGCTATTCAAGCTGGCGCTAAAGCTTTTTTAAATCGCCAATACAAATCAGTTGCGATGGTGGCAGCTGTACTATGCTTAATAATTGGTTTTATCCCAGCTCTAGGCTGGATGACGGCCGTTGCCTTTTTAGCTGGCGCTGTTTTATCAGCTTTAACGGGCTACATTGGTATGTTCGTTTCTGTGCGTGCTAATGTCAGAACGACTGAAGCGGCTCGGGGCGGATTACAAAAAGCATTAACCGTTGCAGTTCGTGGTGGCAGTGTCACTGGAATGTTAGTAGTTGGTTTAGCTCTTTTAGGAACTGCTGGTTTCTATTTGTTAACTAACGACCTACATGCGCTTATTGGCTTTGCTTTTGGCAGCTCCCTTATTTCAATTTTTGCTCGTTTAGGTGGCGGTATTTATACTAAGGCAGCCGATGTTGGTGCTGACTTAGTTGGAAAAGTAGAAGCAAGTATTCCTGAAGACGATCCTCGTAATCCAGCAGTTATTGCTGATAATGTTGGCGACAACGTTGGTGACTGCGCCGGCATGGCAGCTGATTTATTTGAAACTTATGCTGTTACTTTAATCGCCGCAATGTTTTTAGGTTCTCTTACATTTATTGATGATAGAAATATTATCATGTACCCACTTGTGCTTGGTGCAGTTTCTATTATTACTTCTGTTATTAGTATTTTCTTTATTCGCTTAGGCAAGAAACAAAATATCATGAGAGCTTTATATAAAGGCTTGATTGTTTCTGGTGTTTTGTCGGCGATTGCTTTTTACCCAGTTACTAAGTACTTATTAGGTGATGACAGTTTAAATATTTATTTTGCCGGACTTATTGGTTTGGTGGTTACTGGTTTATTAGTGGTTATTACTGAATACTATACCTCAACTAAATTTTCTCCAGTTAAGGGAATCGCTGAAGCTTCTAAGACTGGTCATGGCACTAACGTAATTGCTGGTTTAGCAGTTTCTATGAAATCAACTGCTTGGCCGGTGATTGTGATTGTTCTTGCTATTTTTGGTGCCTTCTCGCTCGCTGGTTTATACGGCATCGCAATTGCTGCTATGGCTATGCTTTCTATGGCTGGCATTATTGTTACCATTGATGCTTACGGTCCAATCACTGATAATGCTGGTGGTATTGCGGAAATGGCCGAGCTTGGCGATGACGTGCGCAACATTACTGATCCTTTAGATGCGGTTGGTAATACTACTAAAGCGGTTACTAAAGGCTATGCCATTGGATCCGCTGCTTTAGCTGCTCTTGTGTTGTTTGCCGACTTTACTTATAAGATAAAAGCTTCGGGTGGCAATGCTGAATTTTTAATTGATAACCCCTACGTTTTAATCGGCTTATTCCTTGGCGGCCTACTTCCGTATTACTTTGGCGCTCTAGCGATGAAAGCGGTTGGCAAGACTGCTGGTTCTGTAGTTGAAGATGTGCGCGCTCAGTTTAAAGAAAAACCAGGCATCATGTCTAACACGGAAAAACCAGACTATGGTCGCACCGTTGATATTGTTACTAAAGCTGCTATCAAGGAAATGATTGTTCCTGCTTTAATTCCAGTTGTTGTTCCTATCGTTGTTGGTTTTGGATTTAATATGATTAGACCGGGTGCTGGTATTGAGGTTTTGGGCGGCCTATTAGTTGGTTCAATTGTTACCGGAATCTTTGTAGCAATTTCTATGACTTCAGGTGGTGGCGCTTGGGACAATGCTAAGAAATATATTGAATCCGGTTTCTTTGGTGGCAAGGGCTCTGATGCTCATAAGGCGGCTGTTACTGGTGATACTGTTGGTGATCCTTATAAAGATACCGCTGGTCCAGCAATTAACCCAATGATTAAAGTATTAAACATTGTTGCATTACTTATTGTTGGTTTATTGCTCTAGTAAAAAAATTTAGACAAAAGAAAAAAGGCTCAAGCGAATTTGCGTGAGCCTTTTTGGTTTACAGCTTTAGGTAATTTATTTAAATTCGTAAATTACCCCGAGCTTTAAAAGAGGTTTGCCGTCTTCATACCAGCTGTAGCCGGCACTACTAAATAGTTTCCAGTTATCAGTAACCGGTTGTCGATATTTAAAATCGACGAGATGCCCCCAGGTACCGTTGAAATTCATAACAGCTGCTGTTGCTGTGAAATTTTTATAACTAGCATCAACTGATTGCCAGAAAAAAAGATATTTCCAGTTACCCAAGTCAGCCTTACCACCAAATTCTCCAGCCGACATCCCGGACCAAGTTGTTGCGCCTAGCGAAAAACTTTTCGTTTGAATTGGTGTTATAACCGTCATCACTCCAAGGAGAGGCAAGTTGTAGTAGTATTCGAAACTCGGTCCGATATGAAATTTTGAACCAAGTCCTTTCAGATAGATGAAATACATATCACGTTCTCCTAAAGAGGCGTTTAAGATATCATTTCCGTAAGAGAAATAAGCTTCAAGGAAGATGCCATTCGATAGAGGACCTTCGCCACTAGAGGCCATCAAAGATTCAGGTTCAAATTTCTTTTTTTCATCTTGGGCGTAAGTAACAATGGTAAAGATTAGCAGAATCGTAGCCACCATAATGGTTTTTGTTTTTTTCATGATTTGAATTTTATTTAATTATCAATGTCCTTAAAAATCTTTTTATATTATGATATTTTGTTCCATTTGTCAATATAGAGACGATGTTTTTCATTTATTTTTTGGCTAATTTTATTATGTTGATTTTTTTAAGGTTTTTGTTATAATAATTAGGCCGATAAGGCAATTCCAAGCGGCCAATAAGTCCGCTTATTAAATATTAGAGAAAATATGCAAGCACATAAGAAAGAATTAGAAAAATCACAAGTAGAGATTACTGTTGAGCTTACTCCGGAAGAATTTGCTCCTTATATTGAAAAGGGTGCTCAAAAAGTTTCCGAACAAGTTAAGATTGAAGGTTTTCGTCCAGGCAAGGTTCCGTTTGAAATTTTAAAGCAGAAGGTTGGTGAAATGGGAATTCTTGAAGAAGCCGCTCACATTGCAATTAAAAAAACTGTTGACGATATTGTTGAGAAAGAAACTATGGGTCGTCAGCCGGTTGGACAGCCTAACGTTAGTATTACTAAGTTGGCCCCAGGTAATCCTTTTGAGTATAAGATTACCGTTGCTTTATTGCCGACCATTGCTTTAGGTAAATATAAAGATTTAGGACTTAAGGCCGAAGAAGCAAAAATCGAAGATAAGGAACTAGAGAGAGCTTTACGTGATTTACAAGAAATGCGCGCTAGTGAAAAGTTAGTAGAAAGAGAGGTTCAAGATGCTGATAAGGTTACGGCTGATGTTCATATGTTTTTGGACAAAGTGCCACTTGAAGATGGTCATCATCATGGTCTAGCAATTATTATTGGTAAGGATTATTTAGTTCCTGGTTTTGATAAAAAAATTATTGGCATGAAAAAAGGAGAGACTAGAGAATTTTCTTTGCCTTACCCGGCTGATTATCACCGTAAAGATTTGGCCGGCAAGATGGTTGAATTTAAAGTTGATGTTGAGGGAGTTTATGAAAGAGTTGTGCCAGAACTTAACGATGAATTTGCTGTTTCTTTCCGTCTTAAAGATTTAGAAGATTTAAAAAAGAGTTTAACTGAAAGTTTACTTCATGAAAAGAAGCATAATGTTGAATTAAAGAATGAATCAGAAATGATTTCTAAAATCAGTGAAGATACAAAGTTCGGTGAATTTCCTGATGTGATTGTTGAAAGTGAAGCGAGAAATATTATGGCCGAGCTTGAACAATCGGTTGTTAGACAGGGAGGAAAATTTGCTGATTACTTACAACATTTGAAAAAGACTAAGGAGGAATTAATGCTTGAGATGATGCCTAATGCGATCAAGCGAGTTAAAGCTGCTTTGATTATCAGAGAAATTGCAGTTTTAGAAAAGATTTTTCCTAGTGCTGATGATATTAATAAAAAGGTTGAGGAGCTTAAAATTCAGTATGCAAATAATGCCGATATTTTAAAAATGTTGGCGGAACCAGAATACAAAACTTATTTGCAAAACATTTTGACTAATGAGCAAATCATCGCCAAGTTAAAAGAATGGAATTATGCCAACACTGGCAGTCAACAAAAAAGCTAGTTTTGATTACGAACTTCTTGAAAAATACGAAGCTGGTTTAGTATTGACTGGACAGGAGGTAAAATCTGTTAGGGCAGGGCACGCTAGTCTCAAAGGAAGTTTTATTAGTCCACGTACTAATGATGGAAAAACAGAGCTGTATTTACTTGGTTGTCAGGTCCCTTCTTATAAGCAAGCTGGGCCACTACCTGAGTATAATAGTCGTCGAGAAAGAAAGCTGTTATTAAGAAGAAAGGAGATATCTAGACTTTTAGGTAAGAAGCAGGAGGAGGGCTTGACACTAGTCCCGCTCAAAATATATACTAACCATAGCTTTTTAAAGCTTGAGTTTGCTGTCGCTAGAGGTAAGAAAAAATATGACAAGCGTGAGGCAATTAAGAAGCGAGATATCGAAAGAAATCTGCGCTCGTTAACAAAACGAAGATAAGGAAAATCCTGTAGGGGATGACAGGTCTCGACAGTTGGATTTTTTTCTTGGCATTCAGAGCGTGCTTAGCTACCACGGTAAACTAGCTAAAAAACACAAATGTCAAAAAGACATCAGCGTTTACTTGGGCTGTCCCAAGTTACGCGCCAGTTTTAGCTTAAAAAAGTTAAAGCCATCGGAGTAGTGGTGAGGCTCCATAGCCTCTACCCGGTGTTATAAAAATGGAGATAGGCATGCACTTTTGTTTCCGGGGTGCAGTCGAAACAAATAGGAGAATCGCTTGAATCGCTTTTCGTCTGGTTTATGATGATTCAAGCTAAAACAAATAAATCAGGCTAACTTTGTAAATGTGCTTAGAAAAACCGATTGGACATGGGTTCAAATCCCATCATCTCCACAAGTTGAAAATTTGCTTAGACTGAAAAGTCTGAAGCCGCGATGGCGGAACTGGTAGACGCGCTGGACTTAAAATCCAGTTGTAGCAATACAGTGCGAGTTCGATTCTCGCTCGCGGCACGTTGACGATACAAAAATGCGGGTATCGTATAGTGGTTATTATGCGACCTTGCCAAGGTCGAGAGACG
>CAYGOK010000013.1:0-1850 GCA_964351585.1 uncultured Gammaproteobacteria bacterium
GGGCCTGAGCCCTGGGAAAGTAGGTCGCCGCCAGAACAATGGTGTTTTTTAATTGTAAAATTGAGGTAAGAATATATACGAAAACAAGGAATTAAACTCCTTGTTTTTTTGTATGGTCTAAGATCTCTATGGTCCGGGGGATTTTTATTTTTTGTAATATAATGCTAAGATAGCGCCATAAATAAGAAATATATGTCTATCATTAAATCAATTTCCGGTATCCGTGGCACAATTGGTGGTGAGCCAGGGGGCAATCTAACGCCAGTTGAAGTAATAAAATTTTCTCAAGCTTTTGGTAATTTTATTATTAAAAGCAGCGGACTAACAAATCCTCTGGTTATTATTGGTCGCGATTCGCGTCTTTCTGGAAAGATGATTAGTGATTTAATTTGTGGCGCCTTAGCAAGTCAGGGGATAAATATTATTGATATCGGCATGGCGGCAACGCCGACTGTTGAGATGGCAGTTATTTCTGAGCAGGCGCACGGTGGAATTATTATCACCGCCTCTCATAATCCCCAGGGCTGGAACGCACTCAAACTCCTTGGGTCTCAGGGCGAGTTTTTGTCAGCTGCTGAAGGTGAAGAAATTTTAGCACTCGCCGAGAGTAATCACATCGTGTATGTACCAGAAGAAAAAATTGGTAGTTATATTTTTAATTCTTATTTAGAGTGGAATCATATTCATAAAATTTTAGAATCACCTCTTGTTGATAAAGAAGCGATTTCTCAGGCGGATTTAAAAATAGTAATTGATGGTATTAATTCGATTGGCGCAAAAGCTATTCCGCATACCCTAGAATTACTTGGCGTCAAGCAACAGGTAGTAATTAATGATTCACTCGATGGTCGTTTTGCTCACAAGCCCGAACCACTAAAGGAAAATTTAGGAGAGATTATGGCGCGTGTTAAAGCAGAAAAAGCAGATTTAGGAATAGTAGTTGACCCTGATGTTGATCGTCTCGCTTTTATTGATGAAAATGGCGAGATGTTTGGAGAAGAATATACGTTAGTGGCAATCGCTGATTATATATTAACGAATTTTGAAAAAATAGAAGTCGCTTATCCGGGAAAATACGCAAAAGCAACTGTTTCGAATTTATCTTCTTCTCGCGCTTTACGCGATGTGACCATAAAGCATGGCGGTATTTATGAAGCAGCGGCCGTGGGCGAAGTTAATGTGGTTAAGAAAATGAAAGACATCAAGGCGGTTATTGGTGGCGAGGGAAATGGCGGCGTTATTTACCCCCCTCTTCATTATGGTCGCGATGCCATGATTGGTGCGGCATTATTTTTAAGCCTCTTGGCCAAGTCGGGTAAAAAAGTTTCTGAGCTAAGAAGTGAGCTGCCAGAGTATTTTATGGTTAAAGATAAAATAGAGCTATCGCCAGAAATTGATGTTAGGGCGATTTTGGATAAGTTAAAGCAAACTTATCGGATGGAAAAAATTACCGATATTGATGGCGTGAAGATAGATTGGGAAGATTCTTGGGTGCACTTACGTGCCTCTAATACCGAGCCGATTATTAGGATTTATGGGGAGGCAAAAACAGAAACCGAAGCAAAAACGAAGGTAGGGGAGGTAAAGGGTCATATTTCAGCTTATATTAAATAAATAATTGAGTGAAATAAATTTGCCCTGAAAGTATAAAAATGCTAAAATATAAAGGAATTCCCATTTAGGGTTTCCTTTATTTTTTTAATTATGACTCAGATAGTAATTCTTGCTGCCGGCAAAGGCACACGCATGGGCTCTCATTTGCCAAAAGTCCTTGTTCCTTTAAACGGTAAACCGATGATTAATTATTTAATGGAATCAGTGATTAAAGCTGAGCCAGAATTTAAGCCAAT